>DASXRW010000230.1:0-11057 GCA_036506355.1 Burkholderiales bacterium | reverse complement strand
GCTCGTGATCATCGCGCTGCGCGACCAGACCGGCGGCTCACTCGGCGCGACACCCAACGGTGCGCTGCACGAAGGCGCGACCGTGTCGCTCGGCGCGCTGCAGTTCTCAGACAAGCTGCCGTGGCTCGCGATCGTCGCCGCCTTCTGGCTCGGCGGATTGGTGATTTGGCGCCTGGTCGACCGCAGCATGGCGCGGCTCGCGCTGCAGGCGATCAG
Organism: Burkholderiales bacterium; assembly: GCA_036506355.1. Taxonomy (GTDB): domain Bacteria; phylum Pseudomonadota; class Gammaproteobacteria; order Burkholderiales; family SG8-39; genus SCGC-AG-212-J23. Next base: position 10,841 of record DASXRW010000230.1, on the reverse strand, counting down.
CGAGGAGGAGGAGGCCGCGGCCTCGATCGGCATCCACGTCACGCGCGCCAAGCTGCGCATCACCATCATCTCGGCGCTCATGACTTGCGCGGGCGGCATCCTCTATGCGCAGTACCAGCTCTACGTGAACCCGGACACCGTCTCCGGCATCGCCATCAGCCTGCAGATGGTGTTCGGCGTGATCGCCGGCGGCATGTTCGTGATGCTGGGGCCGACCGTGGGCGCGGCGTTCACCCTCTTGTTGGCCGAAGGCCTGCGGCTCGCCTTCGGCAATCGCTACCCGGCGCTCGATACGACGATCTACGGCGTGATGCTGGTGCTCTTCATCATTTACATGCCGAAGGGGATATTAGGCGCCGCGCTCGACGCTTTGCGGCGTCGCTGATGAAGACCTCATGCGGCAACGCGGTCTCGCCAGCCAAATACTCTGCCAGGTCAGGCGCAGGGACATCCAAGACAATCGCCAGCCGTTCTTTTGAACCGACGCGCGCCATCCATTTCTTGATTCCAGCAAGAAAGGGGCGTGAGTAGTTGACTAACGGCGGCTGATTTGGCCTTGGTAATAGCGCTCCAGCCAACTGGCGAGATCAATACCCATGAAAATCTGCCCCGGCATGACTATCAGCCCGGGTGCTACCTGGATACGGCCACTAGGTGCGTTGAAGGTTGCCGGGGCAATACAGGTCCAGGACCCATTCGGGTGGCGATCAAACGCCTTGATGAACTCGCGCATGGCCGCACTCCCTCCGAGGCGGCCCATCCACCATACGCCTTTCTTCGCATGAAGGTTGTAACCTGAAAACGCAGGTCATCATGACGCGAAGCACCATCGCTGCGCTTGCCTTGATGCTGTCGTCGCCAGCGCTCGCCGATCCGCCGACGCAGGTGATGAACATCATGCGCGAGAGCCATCTCAAGTTCGCGCCGAGCAGGGTGGTGCAAGGCGCTTCGCAGGCGATCATCTGGGGCAATCCCGCGAAGCCGGGCGAGACCTCAGCCCGCCGCACTTCCACCCGGAAACGCGCTACATCGCGGTGATCAAAGGCACCTGGTGACGCCACCACGCCCGTGCCGGCGGGCAGCTTCGTCGTGCACCACGCCAACCAGATCCACTGGGACGGCGCGAAGGATGAGGAAGTGATCGTCCAGATCACGGGCGTCGGCCCGAGCGCAACGATCCGCGTGGACGAGGCCGGCCGCCCGAAAGACAACTAGTCCGGCGAGCGCTTCAAGTCCTTTTCGCGCTCGATCGGCGCGTCTTTGCCGCGCTCGCGGGGAGCGCTCGAGCCGCTCGCGGCGTTGCGCTCCTTCTCCAGGCAGTCTTCGCGCAGCGTGCCCCGAAGCTCGTCGCAGCGCTTCAGGCGCTCGGTAGCTGCGGTCGTCGAGTCCTTGTTGGGAACGCCGGCGGCCTCGCCCGGCAGGATCGAACCACCCTTGACGGCGCCATCGGCCGGGCCGCTGCCGTCCTGGCTCTTTCCCGGCGGCGTGTTGCCGCGCGTGGCATCGCCCGCGGTTTGCGCGAATGCCGCGGTGCTGGACAGCAAAACAGCGAGGATGAGAGTGCGCATGGTGATCTCCGTGCGAGTCATTCGGGAGAAACCATGCAATTCGCGTTCCATCAGCCTTCTCGCAGAGCATTGCCGCAACGCGGACAGCGCTCGGGCAGCGCGCCTTTCGTGCTGAGCGGGCGCCGGCAATGGGGGCAACGCCACCAGCGCAGGCTCATGTACACGCCGGCGCCGGCCATCGCCACCGGCGGCAGGAACAGCCAACCATTCGTCCAACTGACGAGCTGGTTGGCCGGCGTGCCGGGATTGGCGAGGGCGAGCGCCACGGCGACCGCGATGAAGAGCACGGCGCCGCCGCCGATCAGGAGCCAGATCCAACGCGAAACGTTGGCGAGGTAGCGGATCGGTTTGCCGCGGGCGCGAGCTATCATCGTCTTGTGGGGAGCATACCCGGCACGCCGCAGCTCGCGCGCAACGTGAAGCGCCTCTCGCGCCTCGAGCTGCCCGGCGCCGGACAGATCTACGTGGCAGGCAAGTACGCCTACGTCGGCCACATCACCAACAGTGAGCGCCTCGGCACCTCGATCCTCGATGTGTCCGATCCGCGCCAGCCGAAACTCCTTTCGCAGGTCGCCGTCGACGAGCCCGAGTCGCACAGCCACAAGGCGCGCGTCATCGGCGACCTGATGATCGTCAACGTCGAGCAGAACATGGGCAAGCTCGGACGCAAAGGCGTCGACGGCTCGGCCGAGCAGACTTCGTACGCGCACGGCGGCTTCAAGCTCTACGACGTTTCCGATCGCAGCAAGCCGAAGCTGATCAAGCACCAGCGCACCTGGGGACGCGGAGTCCATCGCTTCGACATGGACGATCGCCACGCCTACATCTCGACCGAGATGGAAGGCTATGTCGGCAACATCCTCGTGATCTACGACATCCGCGCACCGGCGCGGCCGCAGGAAGTGTCGCGGTGGTGGCTGCCCGGGCAGCATGTCGCCGGCGGCGAGAAGCCGACCTGGCAGGGAAGGCGCAATCGCCTGCACCACGCATTGCGCTTCGGCGACGAGCTCTGGGCCGGGTGCTGGCATGGCGGGGTAGCCGTCATTGATGTCTCCGACATTCGCAGACCGAAGACCCTCGGCGCGTACAACTACCATCCGCCATTCCCCGAGCCGACGCACACCTTCATGCCGGTGCCGCAGCGCATCGACGGCCGGCGCATCGCCGTGGCGATCGACGAAGAGGACCACGCGCACAGCGCCGAGGAACTCGAGCGCCGCAAAGGCCGGCCGCATGGCTGCCTATGGGTCTTCGACGTCACCGACCCGGCGGCGATGAAGCCGCTCGCGATCTACGAAGTGAGCGAACTCGACTCGCCCTGGAGCCGCGCGACGCCGGCACGCTTCGGCGCGCACCAGTTCCACGAGCATATGGAAGGCTCGCTCGTTTACTGCGCGTGGTTCTCGGGCGGCCTGCGCATCGTCGATGTCGCCGATCCCATGGCGCCGCGCGAAGTCGGCTGGTTCATTCCCGAGCCGGCCGCGGGCAAGCCCGCGCCGCAGACGAATGACGTCGATGTCGACAGCCGCGGGCTGGTCTACATCGTCGATCGCTATACGGGTTTCGACATTCTCGAGTTCAACCAGGCGTAGGAGGCGGCATGCGTGTCCTGATCCTTGGCCTCATCTTCATCTCCACCGCCGCGTTCGCCCAGCTGAGCGGCCGGGTCAGCTCGGCCGAAGAGGGCGCGATGGAAGGCGTGCTGGTCAGCGCGAAGAAGGCCGGCGCGACCATCACCGTCACGGTGGTGAGCGACCGCGAAGGCCGCTACCGCTTCCCGGAGAAGAAGCTCACGCCCGGCAAATATGTGCTGTCGGTGCGGGCCGTCGGCTACCAAATCGACGGCGCGAACAGCGTGCAGCTCGGCCACCCGCCGTTGGTGCGCGACCTCAACCTGCGCAAGTCCGAGGACCTTGCCGCGCAGCTCTCCAACGGCGAATGGATGGCGAGCGCGCCGGGCACCGACCAGCAGAAGGGACAGCTCCTGAACTGCCTCGGCTGCCACTCGCTCGAGCGCGTGATGCGTTCGCGCTTCGACGCCGACACCTTCACGAAGACGGTGCTGCCGCGCATGCAGGGCTACGTCAACCAGAGCATTCCGCAGCATCCGCAGCTGCGCAAGGCCGAGCGCCTGATGGAGGAGCGCGGCGACCAGCGCGTGCAGGTGTACCGCTCGACCGCCGAATATCTCAGCACGATCAACCTGGCCGAATCGCCGAAATGGGGCTATGAGCTGAAGACATTCCCGCGGCCAACTGGGCGCGCGACGCGCGTCGTCTACACGGAGTACGACCTGCCGCGCGAGACCATCGAGCCGCACGACGTCATCGTCGATGACAAGGGCATCGCGTGGTACTCGAGCTTCGGCGAGCAGAACCTCGGGCGCCTCGATCCGCGCACCGGAAGAGTGACCGAGTTCCCGATCCCGGAGGCGAAGCCCGGCTTCCCCACCGGCCTGCTCGGCCTGCGCAGCGACAAGGAGGGCAACCTCTGGCTCGGCAACATGTACCAGGCGCAGATCGTCAAGTTCGACCGCAGGACGCAGAAGTTCACCATCTGGAAGCTGCCGCCCGAGCAGAACATCGACGCCGCGCAGGTCAACATGGTGAGCCCGCAGTCCGCACACGTCGACGGCAAGGTGTGGACGCAGAACAACGGCTTCGCCGGCGTGCATCGGCTCGACGTCAAGACCGGGAAGATCGAGACCTGGGGGCCGTTCAAGAACGCGCCGAAAGGCGAGCCGCACAACATCTACGATGTGATTCCCGATTCGAAGAACAACGCCTGGTTCACCGACTTCCGCTGGCGCCACATCGGCCGCATCGACGCGCAGACGGGGGAATTAAGGCTGTTCGAGATCCCGGACGCCAAGCCCGTCGTGGCGCCGCGCCGCGGCCAGATGGACGCGCAGGACCGCCTCTGGTTCGCGCAGTATCGCGGCGACAAGATCGCGATGCTCGATACGAAGACCGGCGAATTCAAGCAGTGGCCGATCGGTCCGAAGTGGTCCGCGCCTTACGACGTGGCGGTCGACAAGAACGAGGAAGCCTGGACCGGCTCGATGATCACCGACCAGGTGGCGCGCGTGAACACGCGCACCGGCGAGACCGTGACCTATCTACTGCCGCGGTCGACCAACATCCGGCGTGTGCACGTCGACAACTCGACCACGCCAGTCACGTTCTGGGTCGGCTCGAACCACGGCGCTTCGATCATCAAGCTCGAACCGCTCGATTAATCGCCCTTGATCTTCGCTTCCTTCACGAGCTTGGTGAGGGAAGCGAAGTCCTCGCGGTTGAGGCGATCGAGCTCCTGCGGCGTGCTGGTGCGCACCGACGCGCCGTATTTGCCGAGCGTGTCGCGCACCTCGGGGTCGGCCAGCACCTCGTGCAAGGCGGTGTGGTACTTGGTCACGATGTCCTGCGGCATGCCGGCCGGTCCCCAGGCGGAGAACCAGGCGAAGAAGTCGAAATCCTTCGCGCCCTGCTCGTGCAGCGACGGGATCTGCGGCGCGAGCGGCGAGCGCTCGCGCGCCGAGCCGCCGATCGCGCGGATCTTGCCGCCGGCGCCCAGGCTCAGCGCCACTCCCATCGGCAGGAACATGGTCGCGATCTGCCCGCCGATGAGATCGGTGAAGGCGGGCGCCGAGCCCTTGTACGGAATGTGCGTGAGCTGCAGGCCGGTGCGCAGCTTGAGCGACTCCATGATCAGGTGGTGATGCGTGCCGTTGCCGGGCGAGCCGTAATTGGCTTTTCCGCCTTCGCGCTTCGCCCATTCGGCGAACTCGGCGAAGTTCTTCGCCAGCACCGAGGGATGCACCACCAGCACGAAGATGTTCTGCGCGAGCAGCGTGATCGGCGTGAAGCTCGTGAGCACGTCGAAGTCGATCTTGAAGAACAGCGGCAGCGTGAGCGTCGAGTTGACGTTCACGGTTAGCGTGTGGCCGTCGGGCGGCGCCTTCGCCACGGCGTCGAGCCCGATCGCGCCGCCCGCGCCGCCGCGGTTCTCGACGATGAACGGCTGATGCCACTTCGCCTGCATGCGCGGCGCGATGGTGCGCGCGATCAGATCCGGCGTCGTTGCCGCGGTCTGGCCGAGGATGAAGCGCACCGGCCGGTTGGAGAGGCCCTGCGCCCACGCACCCGCGGGGCTGGCGAGCGCCGCGAGCAGCAAGCGGCGGCGAAACTGGTCCATCGATCCTCCGATCGTTATTCGGCCTTGGCGCCCGAGTCTTTCACGACTTTGGCCCACTTCGGAATCTCGCGCGCGATGTAGGCGGCGAAATCCTGCGGCGAGCCGCCGGCGACTTCGGCGCCCAGGCCGTTCAGCCTTTCCACCAGGTCGCGCTGCGCGAGCACCGTGTTGATGGCGCGATTCAAGCGATCCACGGTGCCGGGTGGCGTCTGCGACGGCACGACGACGCCGTGCCAGGTAATGGATTCAAATCCCGGGACGCCTGCTTCCGCGACCGTGGGCAGATCGGGCAGCGACGGCGAGCGGCTCGCGGTAGTGACGGCGAGCGCGCGCAGACGGCCGGCCTTGAGGTACGGGATCACCGAAGCGGAGGTGGCGAACATCACCTGGCACTGCCCCGAGATCACGTCGGTCAGCGCGGGCTGCGCGCCCTTGTACGGCACATGCACCATGTCGACGCCCGCCATCGCCTTGAAGAGCTCCGCCGAGAGATGCGCGGCGACGCCGGCACCGGTCGAGGCGTAGTTGAGCTTGCCGGGATTCTGCTTCGCGTAGGCGATGAACTCGGCCACGCTGTGCGCGGGCACCGAGGGATGCACCACCAGGATGTTCGGCTGGATCGCGACCAGCGCGACCGGTGCGAAATCCTTGATCGGGTCGTAGCCCAGGCGGGAGTAGAGCGCCGCGTTGGTGGCGAGGATGCTGTTGTTGCCGAGGAGCCAGGTGTTGCCGTCGGGCGCGCTCTTCGCCACCACCTCGGCGGCGAGGTTGCCGCCCGCGCCCGGACGGTTCTCGACGATCACCGCTTGTCCCAGCGTTTCGGCGAGCTTGGCGCCGAGCGCGCGCGCCAGAATGTCGCTCGGCCCGCCGGGTGTAAATCCGACAACGAAGCGCACGTTCTGCGCCGCGGCGAAGCACGCGCAGACGGTGAGGCACGCAAAGAGGGCGGCGCGAAGGGCAACACTCATGGCGCAATGGTAATTCCGTTGACCGTACGCGAGGGCGGGCGTAGCTTAAGCTTGGATCAACCCGGGAGGATTCCAAAATGCAGAAGCGCACCATCGCGGCCGGCCTTGTCGCCGCTGCGTTCACCATGGCTGCGAGCGCGCAGGCGCCGGCCACCAAGACCATCAAGATGCAGTCGAGCTGGCCGGCGAGCAACACGCTGCAGGAGCACTTCAAGATGTTCGGCGAGCGGGTCGACAAGCTCACGCAGGGCACGATCAAGATCGACGCGATGGCGGCGGGGCAGATCGTGCCGCCCTTCGAGGTGCTCGACGCGACCAACAAGAAAGTGCTCGACGGCTGGCACTCGATCTCGTACTACTGGGTGGGGAAGAACCCCGCGGCCGCGCTCTTCGCCGGGCCTCCCGGCGGCCCGTTCGGCATGGACCACATGGACTGGCTGGGCTGGCTCTACGTCGGCGGCGGCCTCGAGATGTGGCGCGAGTTCTACCAGAACGACCTGAAGCTCAACCTGATCGTGTGGCCGGCGCACCCGTCGAGCCCGCAGGCGCTCGGCTGGTTCAAGAAGCCACTCAAGTCAGTCGCCGACTTCAAGGGCATGAAGTGCCGGCAGACCGGCCTCAACGCCGAGGTCTACGCGAAGCTCGGCCAGAGCGTGATCAACATGGCGGGCGGCGAGATCGTGCCCGCAGCGCAGCGCGGCGTGATCGACTGCGCCGAATGGGTTGGCGGCGTCGAGGACCTGCGTCTCGGCTTGTACAGCGTGTTCAAGTACCACTACACGCCCGGCATGCACGAGAACAACTCGGTGGGCGAGCTCGGCTTCAACCTCGACGTGTGGAAGAGCTTCACGCCGGCGCAGCAGGAGGCGGTCAACTCGGCGGTGAAAGACACCTTCATCACCTGGCTCACGAAGTGGCAGAAGGACAACGCCGACGCCATCGAGGAGATGATCAAGAAGCACGGCGTGCGCATCCTCCGTACGCCGCCCGACATCCTGCTCGCTTCGCTCAAGGCGTGGGACGAGGTGGCGGCCGAGAACTCGGCCAAGAGTCCGACCTTCAAGAAGGTGTACGAGTCGCAGCGCGCGTACGCTGCGAAAGTAGTGCCGGCCAAGCGCTACATGTTCCCGCCGTACTCGTTCGCCGCGAACTACTACTGGCCGCAGGAAGGCGCGTCCGGCGGCGACAAGAAGGCGGCGCCCAAGAAGCCGTGAACCAGCCCTCGGCGCGGACCCTGCGCGAGCGCGTCAGCGCCGAGGAGTGGAAGCTGCGCGTCAATCTCGCAGCGTGCTACCGCCTGGTAGCACGCTACGGGATGACGGACCTGATCTACAACCACATCACCGCGCGGCTGCCGGGGCCCGAGCACCACATCCTGATCAATGCCTACGGCATGCTCTACGAGGAGGTGACGGCCTCGAGCCTGATCAAGGTGGATCTCGCGGGCAACGTCATCGACAAGTCCGATCATCCTTACTCGGTCAACGCCGCCGGCTACATCATCCACAGCGCGGTGCACGAAGCGCGCGACGACGCGCACTGCGTGATCCACACGCATACGCCGGCCGGGATCGCCGTGTCGGCGATGGAGGAGGGGCTGCTGCCGCTTTCGCAGACCGCGATGCGCTTCCACGGCCATCTCGCGTATCACGACTACGAAGGCCCGGCCTTCAATCGCGGCGAGAAGGGACGGCTGGTCGCGCACCTCGGCGACCGCAGCGCGATGATCCTGCGCAACCATGGCCTCCTGGTCTGCGCGCCGAGCATCCCGCAGGCCTTCAACCTGATCTACTGGCTCGAGCAGGCCTGCCGCATCCAGGTGCAGCTGCTCTCGTGCCAGCGGCCGCTGCACAAGGCGGCACCGGAAGTAGTCGAACTCACCGCCGAAGCGCTCTCCGGTATGGAGATCACGCTGGATAACGAGGCCGCGACCAACCCCAACGTCAAACCCGGGGCGCAGAAGGCGGGTAGCGGCTACGGGCTGCTCGAATGGCCGGCGCTGCTGCGCGCGCTCGAGCGCCAGGATGCGTCCTATCGTGACTAGGCTCATCGTGCTCGTGCTCTCGGCGCTGGCGGTGAGCGCCCAGGCGATGGAGTTTCGCGTCGCCGGCAACGAGCTGCACCTGCGCGGCAAGGTCGAGGGCTACGAGTTCGCGCTGCTCAAGGACGCGCTAGCCGAGCACCCGAGCATAGACACCATAGTGTTCCGCGCCTCGCCGGGCGGCGACGCGTGGACTGCGTACCGCGTCGGCGAGCGCATCCGTGACGGCGGGCTGCGCACCGTCCTCGCCGGGCCGTGTCACTCGGCCTGCACCATCATGTTCCTCGGCGGGAAGCAGCGCCATTTCGCGCGCGCCGAGCGGCCGGAGTTCCTGCACCTCGCGTTCCACGGCACCTGGAACACGAGCCTGCACGAGCTCAACAATCCCGCGATCCGCGGACGCGTCGAGCTGCGCGATTGGGTTGTGCAGCGCACCGGCGGCAAGGTCGAGCCGGCGCTGCTCGAGCGCTTCCTCGGCGGCGAGCGTCGCGCGGCGATGCTCTACGTCTACGACCCCGAGCAGCTCAAGCGCGACGACGGGGTCTCGATGCATTTCTGCGAGGGCCTCGAGGCGAAGGGCGTGAAGCCGTTCGAGGTGTGCGAAAAAATCTCCGGCCATGATGCGTTCTCGATGGGCTTCGTCAACGCCACCGAGCGCGTGCGCGTGACGCGCATCGCCGCGCTGCCGGCGCCGTTCAAGCCGAAGACCACGCCTTACTTCCCACCCACGGATAAGTTCTAGCCGGCGCGGGCGTCGTCGAGCCAGGCGGCGAGATACGCCGCGAACGAGCTGCGCACGTAGATCACGAAATCCTGCGCGCCGCGCCGCCAGATGATGCCCTGCGTGCGCGCGATGTTGGTCTGCGCGCAGCTGCCGACCGGGAAGGCGGCGAGGCTGAAGTCGAGCGTCGCCGCCTTCGCGAGCACCTCCTCCGCGCGCTCGCCCGAGACCTCGAGCGCCTTGCGGCTCGAGGTGACGTCGACCACGGCGCTGTGGATCCCGGCGAGCGCCTTGCGCAGCTCCTCAACTAAAACAGGGACAGACCACGATTTTCCGCTTGGCGAAATAACGAGCAGCCACTCGTCCGGGCCGAGCCACAGGATGGATAGCGTGGGCGAGGAGGCAACGGTATTCGGCGTGGTCGGCGGGCGCACGCCCAACGCGGCGTCACAGGCGTCGAGAAACTGCTGGCCGGATCCGCGCAGGGAGAGGTGCATCATTTGATGAAGACCGGCTCGACGAGGCGCACCTTCGCGGCGCGGCCCTCGAGCGGCACGTAGAGCTCCGCGCCGACGCGCGAGCGGCCCGAGCGCACCAGCGCCAGCGCGAAGGAGCGACCGAGGTTGGGGCTCATGTAGCTCGAGGTCACGTGGCCGACCATCGGCACCGGCTTCGAGCCGTGGCCGCGCGGCAGCGGTACATCTACCTCGGTGATTTGCGCGCCTTCCGGCAGCACCTCGCGTGGATCGGCGGGCAGGAGCCCGACAAGCTGCTTGCGGTCGGCGCGGCGCGTGTCGGGACGCGCGAGCGAGCGCCGGCCGATGAAATCCTTGTTCTTCGCCACTGCCCAGTCGAGTCCGAGGTCGTAGGGCGTCACCGTGCCGTCGGTTTCCTGCCCGACGATGATGAAGCCCTTCTCGGCGCGCAAGAGGTGCATCGTCTCCGTGCCGTAGGGCGTGATGCCGTGCTTCGCGCCGGCATCGATCACCGCCTGCCATAGCGCGATGCCCTGGTCGCCGGGTATGTTGATCTCGTAGGAAAGCTCGCCGGTGAAGCTGATGCGGAACACGCGTGCCTCCATTCCGGCGACGCGGCCCTCGCGATAGGTCATGAACGCGAGGTCTTCCATACCGGGCGCGAGCCCGGCCATCAGCTCGCGCGCGCTGGGTCCGGCGACGGCGACCGTCGCCCACTGCTCGGTGACCGTGGTGCAGTACACCTCGAGCTCCGGCCACTCGGTCTGCAGGTATTCCTCGAGCCAGTCGAGCACGCGCCCCGCGCCGCCGGTGGTGGTCGTCATGTGGAAGTGGTTCTCGGCGAGGCGCGTGGTGACGCCGTCGTCGAAGATC
>DASXRW010000229.1:0-9281 GCA_036506355.1 Burkholderiales bacterium | reverse complement strand
CGGCAAAGGCGCCGATTTCAAGCCGCGCCACGTACACGTGGTGGGCGCCGGCGTGATGGGCGGCGACATCGCCGCGATCTGCGCCATGCGCGGCCTCACCGTGACGCTGCAGGACACCGCGCCCGACCGGCTCGCGCCCGCCGTCAAGCGCTCCGCGCAGCTCTTCAAGCGGCGGCTGCGCGACGAGCGGCGTATCCGCGACGCGCTGGACAGGCTGATTCCCGACGTCACCGGGCAGGGCGCGCGCCAGGCCGACGTGATCATCGAGGCGATCTTCGAGAACCTGCAGGCGAAGCGCGAGCTCTTCGCCAAGCTGGAGGGGATCGCCAAGCCGGGCGCGATACTCGCAACCAATACGTCGAGCCTCAAGCTTGGCGACATCGCGACCGCGCTCAAGGATCCGTCGCGCCTGGTGGGAATCCATTTCTTCAACCCGGTGCCGCTCTTGCAACTGGTCGAGGTCGTGCAAGGCGCGCACACGCGCCCCGAGATCGCAAAGCAGGCCGCCGCGTTCGTGCGCCATATCGACAAGCTGCCGCTGCCGGTGAAGGATTCGCCGGGGTTCCTGGTGAACCGCGTACTCGGCCCGTACATGCAGAACGCCTTCCGGCTGATCGACGAGGGTATGAAACCCGAGACGATCGACGCCGCGATGGAAGAGTTCGGCATGCCGATGGGGCCGGCCGAGCTCGCCGACACGGTTGGGCTCGACATCTGCCTCGCCGCGGGCAAGGCGCTCGCGAAGGGCGCCACCTCGGTGCCGAAGGTGCTCGCGACCAAGGTGGAGGCCGGTCAACTCGGCAAGAAAACCGGCCAAGGGATCTACCGCTGGGACAACGGCCGAGCGGTAAAGGGCCGGGCCGATGCCTATGGACCGGAGCTCGTGGAGAAGTTGATCGCCCCTTACCTCGCGGAAGCCCAGCGCGTGCTCGAGGAAGGCATCGTCGCCGAAGCCGATCTGGTCGACGCGGGCCTCATCTTCGGCACCGGCTTCGCGCCGTTCCGCGGCGGGCCGCTGCACTTTCTGTCATCCCGCTAGCAGGATAATCCGGCCATCTTCTTACGAGGGAGGCACGATGAACGCGAGAACTTTCGGCGCCCTGCTTCTCTGCCTGGTCGCCTCCGGCTGTTTCACGACCGGGCCGAAGCTCGAGGAACTGAAATCCACCATTCCGCAGCTTGCCGCCGGGCAGGCGCGGATCTATCTCTACCGCCCCTCCAGCGTCGGCGGGTTGATCCAGCCGTCGGTCATGCTCAACGGCGAGCGCGTGGGCGCGGCGAAACCCAACGGCTTCTTTTTCGTCGACGTGCCGCCTGGCTCCGTGGAAGTCTCGATCAGCACCGAGACGCAGCAGAAGGCCTCGTTCTCGATCGAGGCGGGCCAGACGCGGTACGTACGGGTAACGGTAGGCATGGGGCTTTTCGTCGGTCGGTTCTATCCGCAACTGGTCGGGGACACGGAAGGCGAGCGCGAGATGGCGGACCTCGGCTACGTTGGCCAGCCTCTCGACAGCCAGGCCGCCAAGGCGCCACCAGCGGCGCGGCCGGCGGCGCCGGTCGCCGTGGCCGCTATGCCGTCCACGATGGCCTCCGGGGCGGTGGCTACGGGCGCCCTACCCGCGCCAGGTTCGCTCTGGGTCTACAGCTTCCGCGATCGCGTCTTCGGTAATCGCGACCGCGAGTTTTCCGTGCGCACATCCGCCGTCCAAGACTCGAGCGTCATGGAGATCCTGTCCTCGGGGAGCGAGCAACAGATCCTTTCGGCGAACACGCGCGAGATCGGTTTCCAGACACGGCGCATTTCGGGCGAGGACTTCATCGAGCTGTCGCCGTATCTGCTCGCCAGCGTGCCGGCGCCTGCAGCGCCGCTGCCGCAGAGCCCGCGCACCTACCCTGGCACTGGGTCCGCGCAGGACTGGAAAGTGCGCGTCGTCCAGGTGCGCCGCGAGGAGGTCACCGTGCCGGCCGGCCGCTTTGACGCGTACCGGGTCGAGCTCGCCGGCGAGAACGAGAATGCGCTCTTCGCCACGTCCTCCGCGCACGCCGTGAATGCGGCGGCCACCGACTATCGCACCCAGCGCTTCATGTATGAAGCCTGGTATGCGCCCCAGATCGGCCGCTACGTACAGATCCACCACAAGACCTTCAACAAGTACGGCAACGAGATCGGCGACGAATGGGTGCAGCTGAAGAAGTTCGAGCTGCGTAACGCCTCCCCGCCGGACAGAAAAGACTGATGGCGTCGGAGCAGCTGCCTGCGGGGAAGCAGCCGGCGCTGCGCGTCATGCCGATGCCGGCCGACGCGAACCAGAACGGCGACATCTTCGGCGGCTGGATCATGGCGCAGGTCGACATCGCCGGCGGCACCATGGCCGGGCGGCTGGCGCGCGGCCGCGTCGCCACCGTTGCGGTCAAGGAGTTCGTGTTCAAGCAGCCGGTGCAGATCGGCGACCTGCTCTCGTTCTACGTCGACGTGGAACGCGTTGGCACGACGTCGATCACCGTCACGGTGGAGGTCTACGCCGAGCGGCGTCCCGCCGATCCGAAGGTGGTGAAGGTCACCGAGGCGACGCTCACCTACGTCGCCATCGACGGCGCCGGGCAGCCGCGCCCGGTGCCGCGCGACTGATTGCTGCTCGAGGCACCCGCGCTCGCCCTCGTGGCGGCGCTGGGCATAGTCGCCGCGATCGTCGGCGGCATGGGCGGCTTCGGCACCGGCATCATCCTCACTGCGGCGCTCGCGCCGCTGATCGGCGTGAAGGCGGTGATCCCGGTGCTGGCGGTGGCCGGCGCGATCATCAACGCCGGGCGCTTCTGGTTCTACCGACAGAGCGTGCAGCGGCACACGCTAGCGCTGGTGCTCGCCTGCGCGCTGCCGTTCCTCGTGCTCGGCACCTGGATCTACAGCGTGCTCGACGCGCGCGCGGTGGGCACAGTGCTCGGCATCGTGGTGCTGCTCTCGGTGCCGCTGCGCCGCGCGCTAAACCGCCGCAGGATCGCGCTCGGCCAGGCCGGCCTCGCGGTCGGCTCGAGCGTGTTCGGCCTGGCGAGCGGCCTGACGAGCGGCGTCGGCGTGATCCTGATCTCGCTCCTGCTGGGCACCGGCATGTCGGGCACGGCGGTGCTTGCCACCGACGCACTGGTGAGCATCGCGCTCGATGTCTGCAAGGCGGCGCTCTTCCAGCGCTTCGCGCTCCTCGATGAGCAAACTTTCGTCACCGGCGTGGTGATCGGCGTCGCCACCATCCCGGGCAGCGCCATCGCCGCGTGGCTCGTCACGCGCATGCACGCGCACCTGCACGTGCTCTTCATGGAAGGCCTGATCCTGATCGGCGGTGCGTCTCTCCTCTGGAACTCATGGAGATAACGCTCACCGCTGCGGACGGCTATCCACTCGGCGCCGCCGTGTTCGGCTCCGGCGGTAGACCGGTGCTCATCATGCCCGCGACCGGCGTGCCGCAGTCCTACTACGCCAAGTTCGCCGCTTATCTCGCCGAACGCGGCTTCACTGCGCTCACCTTCGATTACCGCGGCATCGGCCGCTCGCGCCTCGTCGACATCCGCAAGCTCGTGGCGCGCATGCGCGACTGGGCGCTGCTCGACGCGGCGGCGGCGTTTCGCTTTTTCTCATCCGACATCCTGGTCGTCGGCCACAGCTTCGGCGGCCAGGCGCTGGGCCTGCTTCCCGAGCCCGAGCGCATCGCGGCGGCGCTGGTGGTCGGCTCGCAGAGCGGCTACTGGCGCCACTGGCCGGCGCTTGGGAAAGCGTGGATGTGGCCGGCGACGCATCTCGGCCTGCCCGCGGTCACCAAGCTGCTTGGCTATTTTCCCGGCTCGCGCCTGGGCTTCGGCGAGGACCTGCCGGCGGGCGTGGCGACCGAGTGGGCGAGCTGGTGCCGCCATCCGCGCTATCTCGTCGGCGCGCTCGGCGTCGACGAGGCCTACGCGCGCGTGCGCTCGCCGCTGCGCGCGTATGCAATCAGCGACGACCCGTTCGCGCCGCGGCGCGCGGTCGACGCCCTCGGCGCCCTATATCCCAATTCACGATGGGAAACCCGAACGGTCGCGCCGCGCGAGCTCGGCGTGAAAAGCATCGGCCACTTCGGCTTCTTCCGCGAGCGCTTTCGCGATAGCCTGTGGCGCGAAACCGCGGACTGGCTGGAGCGCCCATGAGAGAGCTGAGGGGCAAAGTCGCCGCCGTCACCGGCGCCGCGAGCGGCCTTGGCCGCGCGATGGCGCTCGCCTTCGCCGACGAGGGCATGCAGGTAGCGCTGGGCGACGTCACCGATACGAGCGATGTGTTCGCCGAAGTGGAACGCAAAGGCGTCGCCGCGCTGTCCATGAAGCTCGACGTGTCACAGGCGCAGGAAGTGGAGGCGTTCGCCGAGTTGATCGACAAGGAACTCGGCGGCGCGCACGTGGTGTGCAACAACGCCGGTGTCTCCCCGCTCGGTGCCGCATGGGAGACGAGCCTCGGCGACTGGCAGTGGATCATCGGCGTCAACCTGTGGGGCGTGATCCACGGCGTGAAGAGCTTCGTGCCGCGGCTGATGAAGCGCGGCGAAGGCCACGTCGTGAACACCGCGTCGGTCGCGGGCATCATCAACCCGCCGGGATCCGGCGCGTACAACGTGACGAAGCATGCCGTCGTCGCGCTCTCGGAAACGCTCCACCATGACTTGCGCGAGCGCGGCTCTGCGGTCGGCGTCTCGGTGCTCTGCCCGGCGTACGTGCCCACCGGCATCGCCGACTCGGAACGCAACCGGCCGACCGGTCTTGAGCCGACGGTGAAGAGCAAAGAGACGCTGGCGCGCGAAGCCATGCTGAAGAAGGCCGTGGCGTCCGGACGTCTGTCGGCCGACGACGTCGCGCGCGCCGTAGTGCAGGCGGTGAAAGAGGAGCGCTTCTACATCCTCACGCATCCGCGCATCAAGGGCGCGATCGAAGCGCGCATGCAAGACATCCTGGGCGAGCGCACGCCGCGCAACCCGCTGGCGCTTTAGGCTGCCAGGCCGGGAAAGAGCTGCTTCAGCCCATCGGCCATCGTCTCGATGGCGATCGCCGCCAGGATCAGCCCCAGGAGCCGCGTCGCGATGTTGAGCCCGGTGGTGCCCATGCGCTCGCCGACGGCATGGGAGATGCGAAGCAGCCACCACAGCACCGCCGAGACGAGCGCTACGCAAACCAGCAGCGCAGCCAGGTGCGCGATGCCGCCGGTCTGCGCGGCGATGATGGTCGTGCTGATGGCACCGGGCCCGGCGAGCAGCGGCACCGCGAGCGGCACGACGCCCGAGACCTCGCCCGACTCGAGCTGCGCCGCCTCGGCCCGCGTCTGGCGCATCTCGCCCACCTTGGCATTGAGCATCGCGAGCGCCATGAGGAGCAGCACCAGCCCGCCGCCGACGCGGAAGGCGGGCAGGCTCGCGCCGAGAAGTCGCAAAAGCGCTTCGCCTCCCAGCGCCGCGCCGGCGAGCACCAGAAACACGGTGAGCGTGACGACGTTGGCGAGGCGCCGCGTCGCGGCCGCGTCGCGCGCCGCGGTGACGCCGACGAAGATCGGGATGGCGAGAAACGGATCGAGTACCGCGGTCAGTGTGACGAGATAGCGCAGGTACTCCTGCAGTTCGCCCACTGGAAAACGTCAGGCCGCCTTCATGGCGGCCTGCGCGGCCTTGCGATCCTCGCTTACCGTCTTGAACGCCGGGCGCTCGCCGAGCATCTTGAGGTACGGCTTGATCTGCGGCATCGATTCGAGCATGTCGCGCCCGTATGCGAGCTTGGTGGCGATCGAGACGAGCGGCAGGTGCACGTACGCGGCGCAATCGGCGAGCGTGAGCTGGCTGCCGGCAATGTAGGGATCGAACTTCGCGCGGGCACGCACCGCGCGGATGCCCTTCAGCAGGTCCTTTTCCGCCGCCTGCTTCACTTCCTCGTTCGCCGGCTGGCCGAAGAACACCTGCCCATAGAGCCGCCGCGCAACGAGCTCTACGTGCAGCTCCATCAGCGTGACGAGCTCGCGCACGCGGGCGCGCTCGAGCGGATGGCGCGGATAAAGCGGCTTCTCGGGAAAGGCCTCCTCCAGGTATTCGCAGATCACCTGCGACTCGCAAAGCTCGGCGCCGTCGATCTCGATGAACGGCACCTTGCCCATGGGCGTGCGCGCGAGGAATTCCTCTTTCTGCGACGGCCGGCAGGTCGGATCAAGCTCGAACGGCACGCCCTTTTCGAGCATCGCGATGCGCACCTTGCAGAAGTAATTGCTGATGTGGAAGCCGCAGAGCTTGAGCATGCCGTCCCCCGTAAAGAGCTGGTGGCATTATAGGGACCATGTCCAAGGACGATCCTGGGATCATCACCGAGCTCGCCGCCCAGACCTCCTACGGCGGCTACCTCGCGCTCGACGTGCTGCTCTCGGCGCAGCGCCCGCGCTCCAAGCACCACGACGAGATGCTGTTCATCATCCAGCACCAGACCGCCGAGCTCTGGATGAAGCTCATGATCCACGAGCTCGCCGCGGCGATCGAGCACGTGAAGGCCGACAAGCTCGCGCCCTGCTTCAAGATCCTCGCGCGCGTAAAGCAGATCCAGCGCCAGCTCTTCGAGCAGTGGGCGGTGCTCGAGACGCTCACGCCCTCGGAGTATCTCGAATTCCGCGACGTGCTCGGTCCGGCCTCGGGGCTGCAATCCTTCCAGTTCCGCGCCATCGAGTTCCTGCTCGGCAACAAGAACGCGCGGCGGCTCGAGCTCTACCGGCACGATGAGCCCACGCTCCGACTATTGGACAAGCTGCTGCATGCGCCCAGTTTGTATGATGAGTTTCTGCGCCACCTCGCGCGCCGCGGCATGCCGGTGCCGCAGGAGCGGGTCGAGCGCGACTGGTCGCAGCCTTACGAGCGCCATCCCGGCGTGATGGCCGTGTTCAAGACCATTTACGACGACCCGAAAACCCACTGGGACGCGTACGACATGTGCGAGAAGCTGGTCGACGTCGAGGAGAACTTCCAGCTCTGGCGCTTCCGGCACGTGAAGACGGTCGAGCGCGTCATCGGCTTCAAGCGCGGCACCGGCGGCAGCGATGGCGTCGCCTTCCTGCGCAAGTCGCTTGACGTCGCCCTTTTTCCCGAGCTGATCGATGTCCGCACCCATCTTGGATGAAGCCTGGCTGAAGAGCCACGTCTGGCCGCGCTTTTCGCGCGCGCTGGCCAGGCAAGAGATCTATCTCGCGAACCATTCGCTCGGCCGGCCACCCGACCGTGTGGCCGACGATGTGCGCGCCGCGGTCGACGTCTGGTACCGCGACCTGGATGGCGCCTGGAAGCTGTGGCTGGAAGGGCGCGAGACGTTCCGCAGCCTCACCGCGAAGCTGGTCAACGCACCGCGGGCCGATTGCATCATCCCGAAAGCGAGCGCCGGCCAGGGGCTGCGCGCAGTGCTGAACGCGCTGCCCGGCAAGCCGCGCGTCGCGACGAGCGACGGCGAGTTCGACTCGATCGATTTCATCCTGCGCGTCTATCGCGAGCAGGACCGCATCGAGCTGAAGATCATGCCGTGGCAGGAGATGACCGCGGCGGGAGCCGACCTCGTGGTGCTCTCGACGGTGATGTTCCGCACCGGCGAGCTCGTCCGCCATCTGCCCCGGCTGATCCATGACGCGCACGCCGCTCGCGCGCTCGTGCTGCTCGACGTCTATCACCACGCCGGCGTGCTGCCGCTCGACCTCGCCGCGCTCGAAGCCGACTTCGCCATCGGCGGCTCGTACAAATACCTGCGCGGCGGACCCGGCGCCTGCTGGCTTTACGTGCGTCCCGGGCTCATCGATAGCATGCGCACGCCCGACACCGGCTGGTTCGCGAAGAAGGATGTCTTCAGCTACGCGCGGCCCGAGCCGCCGGAGTTCGGCCCCGGCGGCGATGCCTGGCTCGAATCGACGCCGCCGGTGCTCGCCGGCTTCCAGGCGCTCGCCGGACTCGAGCTCGCGCTCGAGCTTGGCGTCGAGCGGCTGCGCGCCTACTCGATGGCGCAGAAACAAACGCTCGCGGAGCTCTTGCCCGGCGTCGAAGGCGCCGGCAAGCATCACGGCGCGTTCGTGACGCTCAAGCACCGCGATGCGCCGGCGCTCGCCAGCGAGCTCGAGAAGCAAGGCGTGAAGGTCGACGCGCGCGGCGAGTACCTGCGCCTGTGCCCCGACATCCTGAACCCGCGCGCCGAGCTAGAGAGCGCGGCGCAATCTTTGGTTTCTCTTCTAAATGCACCTGGTTGAAATCGAGGCTGCAGCTCGCGTCGTCCACGCCGTGATGCCGCCGACGCCGCAGTACTGCTGGCCGCAGCTCTGCGAGCGGCTCGGAGCCGAGGTCTGGGTGAAGCACGAGAACCACACCCCGATCGGCGCCTTCAAGCTGCGCGGCGGGCTGGTCTACTTCGAGCATCTCAGCCGCTCGCCGGGCGCGGCGCGCGGGGTCATCAGCGCGACGCGCGGCAACCACGGCCAGTCGGTCGGCTTTGGCGCGCGGCGCTACAAGCTGGCGGCCACGATCGTCGTTCCCCACGGCAACAGCGCGTCGAAGAACGCGGCGATGCGCGCGCTCGGCGTCGAGCTCATCGAGCATGGCGAGGACTTCCAGTCGGCGCGCGAGCATGCCGAAGCCCTGGCGCGCAGCCGCGCGCTGCACATGGTGCCCTCGTTCCATCCGCTGCTGGTCGCCGGCGTCGCGACCTACAGCCTCGAGCTATTGCGCGCCGTCCCTGCAATCGACGTTGCCTACGTTCCGATCGGCCTCGGGTCGGGCATCTGCGGCATGGTGGCGGCGCGCGATGCCCTCGGCCTCGCCACCGAGATCGTCGGCGTGGTATCGGCGGAGGCGCCGGCCTATGCGCGCTCTTTCGCCGCGCGCCAGCCGGTCGAGCATGCCGCCACGACCCGCCTGGGCGACGGCATGGCGTGCCGCGTGCCGGAGCGCGACGCGCTCGAGATCATCTGGCGCGGCGTCGACCGCATCGTCGAGGTCGGCGACGACGAGCTTGCGGGAGCAATGCGCACCATCTTCGAGTGCACTCACAATGTGGCGGAGGGTGCAGGCGCCGCCGCGGTGGCCGGCGTGCATAAGGAGCGCGCGCGCATCGCCGGGCGCAGGGTCGCCGTGGTGCTCTCAGGCGGTAACGTCGACCGCCAAGTCTTCTCGGGGGTTCTCGGCGCTAGCCGACCAGCGCTTCTTCAGCCGAAGAATAAGAAGCATTGAGCGCAGCCGCCACTTCGGGGTGCGTGATCTTGCCGCGCGCCACGT
>DASXRW010000228.1:0-2239 GCA_036506355.1 Burkholderiales bacterium | reverse complement strand
GAGCACGATCGCCATGAATGCCACGGCCGCGGCCACCTTGAGCACAAACACCGGCCAGCCGGGCTGCGGCGTGTAGGTGCCATTGGCGCGCAGCCCCCGATAGAGCAGCGCCGCGTTCAGGCAGGCGCCCAGACCGATGGCAAGCGCGAGCCCGGCATGGCGCAGCGGCACGATGAACGCGAGGTTCATGAGCTGCGTCACGACCAGCGTGAAGATGCCGATTTTCACCGGCGTGGCGATGTTCTGCCGCGCGTAGAAGCCGGGGGCGAGGATCTTGACGAGGATCATGCCGATGAGCCCGATGCTATAAGCGACCACCGCCTGGCGCGTCATCCAGGCGTCCTCCAGCGTGAAACGCCCATAATGAAAAAGCGCGGTGATGAGCGGGATGGCGAGCACCGCGAGCGCGACCGCGCTCGGCACGGCGAGCAGCACCGTGAGGCGCAACCCCCAGTCGAGCAGGCGGGCATATTCGGCGTGGTCCGCGGCGGCGTGGTACTTGGACAGGCTCGGCAGCAGGATGGTGCCCAGCGCCACGCCGAGCATCCCGGCGGGAAACTCCATCAGGCGGTCGGCGTAATAGAGCCACGAGACGCTGCCCGATACCAGGAAGGACGCAAAGATCGTGTTGATGAGGAGCGATATCTGGCTGATCGACACGCCGAAGGCCGCCGGCGCCATGAGCTTGAGCACCCGCCGCACGCCCGGGTGGGAAAGGTCGAGCCGCCATCGCGGCAAAAGCCCCATGCGGTAGAGGTAAGGCACCTGCAGCGCGAGCTGCAGGAAGCCGCCGGCAAACACAGCCCACGCGAGCACCACCACCGGCGGGTCGAAATAATCGGCGAAGAACGCCGCGGCGACGATGAAGGCGACGTTGAGCAGCGCCGGCGTGATCGCCGGCACCGAAAAGCGGTTCCACGTATTGAGCACGCCCGCCGAGAACGCCACCAGCGAGATGAAGGCGATGTACGGGAAGGTGATGCGCAGCATCCGCACCGTGAGGTCGAACTTGCCCGGATCGGCGGCGAAGCCGGGCGCCGAGATGTAGACGATGAGCGGCGCGAGCGCCATGCCGAGCGCCGCTGCGATCACCAGCGCGAGGAACAGCGCCGTCGCGGCGCCGTCGATCAGCGTTTTGGTCTCGGCTTCCGGGTGACGGTTCTTGTGCTCGGCGAGCACCGGCACGAAGGCCTGCGAGAAGGCGCCCTCGGCGAACAGGCGCCGCAGCAGGTTCGGGATGCGGAAGGCGACGAAGAACGCGTCGGTGGCGAGGCCCGCGCCGAAGGCGCGCGCGATGAAGAAATCGCGCACGTAGCCCAGGATGCGGCTGACGAGCGTCAGGCTCGAGACCGCGAGCAGGGCGCGCAGCAGGTTCATGCTAGAATTCGGCCCCTTTTCTGGAACGCAACGAGTTCATGGCCAATATCAAATCCGTCCGCAAGCGCGCCAGACAGGCGATCGTGCGGCGCGAGCACAACGTGGCGCTGCGCACGAGCGTGCGCAGCGCGATCAAGAAAGTCACCAAGGCGGTGGCCGCCGGCAACAAGGAAGCGGCGCTCGCCTCGCTGCGCGAATCGCAGCGCGTGATCGACCGCATCGTCGCCAAGGGCATCCTGCATCGCAATGCCGGCGGCCGTCACAAGAGCCGCCTCGCGCACGCCATCAAGGCACTGAAGTAGGCTACGCCGTATCCCCGACACGCTGCAGTTCGGCGAGCTTGGTGCGCTCCTCGATCCGGCCGTCGCGCATCTTGAGCTCGTTGTCTTTCGCGAAGCTCAGCAGGAATCGATAGGCCATCGGCTCGATCTCCTCGAGACGCACGTCCACCACCACGCAGCGCACGCCGTTCGCCGTGACGGGATGCACGAACGGCGAATACTGCATGCGATGATCGCCACCGAAGGCGGACATCACGCCGCACAAGCGCTCGGCCCAGTCGCTGGGCCGGAACGGCTTGCCGTCCTGTGTCACTCCCTGGATGACGAACTCGCTGATGGTGTCCAAGGCGGGCGCGGGCTCGGCCATGTGGCCGGATTATAGGGGCTGACGTGGCGAAGCCCGCGAGCCGCATCCTGGTGATCAACGACGAGAGCCTCGTGCTGCGCGAGTTCGTCAAGGGCCTCAACGCCGCGGCGCGCTCGCTCGACAATCCGCTGGGCATCAGCTTCACCGGCGTCAGCACCGCCAAGGAAGCGCTCGTCGCGATCGAGCGCGACGGCGACCTGCAGGCGGTGCTGGT
>DASXRW010000227.1:0-16806 GCA_036506355.1 Burkholderiales bacterium | reverse complement strand
TTCAGGTGCTTGGGCGTCTGCAGCGTCGGAATGATGGCGAAGTGATCCGAGATCTTGCTGTTGTCGAAGATGCGCTTGTTCGGCTTCGCCCACCCCTGCTTCAGGATTTGCCGCGCAAAGGTGGCGAACGCATCGGTTTCGCCGAGTACCTTGAGCGTGTCCTTGACGGTCGGCACATAGTCCTCGGGCAGCGCGCGCGCATCGGTGCGCGGATAGGTCAGCACCTTGTGCCTCTCGTAGAGCGCCTGCGCGAGCGACAGCGTCATGCGCGCAGGGAAGCCGAAGCGGCCATTGGCCTCGCGCTGCAGGCTCGTGAGGTCGAAAAGCAGCGGCGAGAGCTGCGTCGAAGGCTTGGTTTCCTCGCTCGCGGTGCCCTTCTTGCCGCGGCAGGCGGCGACGACGGCGGCGGCCTGCTTTTCGCTCCACACGCGCTCGGGCTTGCGCTCGGCGTCGTCGTCCTTCTTGAAGCGCGGGTCGAACCAGCGCCCGGCGTATTCGCCGGTCTTCGCCGCAAAGCGCGCGTGCACCTCCCAGTAGTCGCGGGCAGTGAACGCACGGATCTTGTCTTCGCGCTCGACCAGAATGGCGAGCGTCGGCGTCTGCACGCGGCCCACCGTGGTGAGATAGAAGCCGCCTTCCTTCGAGTTGAAGGCGGTCATGGCGCGCGTGCCGTTGATGCCCACCAGCCAGTCGGCCTCCGAGCGGCTCTTCGCCGCGTCGGCGAGCGGCAGCAGCTCCTTGTCGGCACGCAGGCGGGCGAAACCTTCGCGGATCGATTGCGGCGTCATTGACTGCAGCCACAGCCGCTCGATCGGCTTCTTGCTGTGCGCGTGCTGCACGATGTAGCGGAAGATCAGCTCGCCTTCACGCCCGGCATCGCAGGCATTTACCAGCGCGCTCACGTCCTTGCGCTTCATCAGACGCAACAGCACGTTCAGGCGCTGCTCGCTCTTCTCGAGCGGCGCGAGCCCGAAGCGCGGCGGGATCACCGGGAGGTGCTTGAAAGACCACTTGCCGCGCTTGACGTCGTATTCATCGGGCACCACCAGCTCGAGCAGGTGGCCGACCGCGGAGGAGAGCACGTAGCGCTCGCTCTCGAAGTAATCGCCCTTGCGCGTGAAGCCGCCCAGCGCGCGCGCGATGTCGGCCGCGACCGACGGTTTCTCTGCAATGATGAGTTTTTTGCCCATGCCGCGCGAAAGGCCGCAGATGATAAGTGCAAAGGACGGGCCGCTTCAACCGCCGAGCGGCGGCCGCGGCGTGCTACGCGCGCGCGCGAGAAGCGATCTCTAGTTCGGCAAGCGGCTGTGCGCCGTGCTGAACAGATCCTCGGCCAGAAGCTGGCTGGTCGGCGTCTGCTGATTCCACAGCACCATCAGCACGATCAGCTTCACCTGGTCGAGCGACAGCGCGTGGCCCGAGGCCGCGAGCGAGCGCTCGAGGACCAGCTCGCGCGTCTCCGGCGTCAGAATGCCCGATTGCTCGAGCGTGATGAGAAAGCCGCGGCATTCGGCGTCGAGCTTGGCGAGTTCGCGCGGCGCGAAAGCGCGGAAGCTCGCTCGCGCATCGGGTAGCGCGGCGCTCGTGCCGCGCGGCGCGCGCAGCACGCCGGCGAGCCAGTGCAGCGCTTCGCTGATGTCGGAATCGTCGAAGCCGGCCGCCGACAGCTTGCGCGCGACGCGCTCGCGGTCATCGGCCAGCTCGGCCTGCTGGCAGTTCTCGAACAGGTACACCAGGATGTCGTACATAGCGCTCCTTTCTTATAACGCGGCCAGGCGTGCTGCGTTTACCGGCCCCGCTGCGCCTTTTCGAGGCGCTGATAAAGCCCTCCCGGCAGCGCGGTCACCCGCCCGTCGAGTTCCAGGCGTAACAGTTCCGACGCGACCTGCTCCGCCGATAGTCCCGCGCGTGCGCAAAGCGAATCCACGTCCACTGGATCGTGTCCCATTACGGCCAGTAGGCCGGTATCGGCCTGCGCCGCATTTGCGGCGGTGCTCGCCGCGGTGCTCGCGTAGCCACTTGGTCTAAACCCCGCAAGCTCGGCGAGCACATCCTCGGCCGATTCGACGAGCTTCGCGCCCGATTTGATGAGCGCATGGCAGCCCTTCGATAGCGGCGAATGAATCGAACCCGGAATCGCAAACACCTCGCGGCCCTGATCCGCGGCGCAGCGCGCGGTGATGAGCGAACCCGAGGCGAGGGCAGCCTCGACGACGAGGCAGCCGCGTGCGAGGCCGCTGATCAGCCGATTGCGCCGCGGGAAGTTATGCGCGATGGCGGGGGTGCCGAGCGGGAACTCGGAAACGAGCAGCCCGCCGCGGGCGATTTCCGCGGCCAGCTCGGCGTTACGCGTCGGATAGACGACGTCGATGCCGGTGCCCAGCACCGCAGTGGTGGAACTGCCGCCGGCTAACCCGCCGCGGTGAGCCGCGGCGTCGATACCCAGGGCAAGCCCCGAGACGATCGTGAGTCCGGCAGCGCTGAGCGCGGTGGCGAAATGCTCGGCGTTGCTCTCCCCCTGGGCGGACGCGTTGCGGCTGCCGACCACGGCAAGCGCGGCCTGGCGCAACAGCGGCAGGCGGCCGTGCGCATAGAGCAGGGGCGGCGGATCGGCGATCTCGAGCAGCGCGCGCGGATAAGTCTCGTCCGCAAGCGTGATGACGAAGTGACCGTCTGCGGCCGCCCATTCCAGCGCGCGCTGCACTGCGTCGCGCACACGCGGGGAGTGCAACGCCTCGAGCATCGTGGGCGCCAGATAAGAAGCGAGCTCGGAGCGTTGACGCGCAAGCACGGCATCGGGCAGACCAAACTGCTTAAGCAGGCTGCGAACGGTGGAAGCGCCGAGCCCGGGTGTGAGTGAAAGCTGCAGCCAGCTCGCCAGTCCCGGGTCGGGGGTCATGCCGGGGGTGAGCCGTCAGGGCGTCTGGACGACATCCAGCGGGCTGATCGGCCGCGTGACGGTCATGACCAGCGCATACGATACGCGGTTGAAGACGCGGAACACGAAGGCGAGCCCCGCGCGCTCGTCCGGCAGCTTGATCGTTGCATCCGCTTTCGATACGTCCCGCACGCTACCGCCGAGCGTGTAGAGCGCGAGCACGTGGCCGACCTCGATGCCGTCGCGCGCGCCGCGATTGATGCTGATGATCGATTGCGGGCCGGCCTCGCCGACCTTGCCGAGACCGCCGTGGATGGAAATTACTCGGCCGCGAATGCCGCTTGCGGGCGCACGCGGGGCATAGCTGATCGGCTGCGGCCGCCCTGCCGCAACCAGCTTGTCGCCCGCGCCGACTTCCTGCACGGAGCTTGTCAGTTTCACCGTCGCCGGCTCTCCGCCGCGCTCGAGCTGCGCCGTGCCGAGATATATCGCTTCATATGCGAGCGTCTGGTTGCTGTCCGGATCGACCAGCGGCACTCCGCGGCGGTAGACGTACCAGGTCTCCTCCTTGGAAGCGCCGATGCCGCGCACATACGCGCTATTGCCGGTGGCGAGGATCACGCGGTCGGCTTGCGTACCCACGATAGTGGGTGCCTTGTCCAGGCCATCGGGCTCGACGATCAGCGGGCGGGTCAGGAAGGGCTCGATCACCGCCGCCGGGATGCTCGGAATCTGCTCCTTCGCAAGCGACTCGACGCGCATGCGCGGGCCGAGCTTGACGCTACCGGGTTCCGCAGGACGCGCAGGTTGCGCCGCACCGCCGATTGTGAGTTGGCCGCGCGCCCGGTCAAGCATGATCACGTAGCCGGGGTAAATGAGGTGCGGGTTGCGGATCTGGTCCTTGTTCAGTCCCCAGAGCTCGGGCCAACGCCATGGGGAATCGGTATAGCGCTGGGAGATCGACCACAAGGTATCGCCGGGTACTACGACGTAGCGCTCGGGAGCGTCGGGCCTCAGCGTCAGCGGAGCGCTCGGTGCTTGGGCAAGGGCAGCGGCCGAGATCGCGAAGAAAACGAGTGTTGTGATAGACTTACGCAATTGCTGGACCATGGTGACCCCGCCCGTTTGCGGCTCCTGGATCGGCCGTTTTTATCCAATAGCTTATATGGCGCCTGAGATTGTCCATATAATCTATTCAATTTGCAAATAAATCTGTCCTCAGATGGCGATGTTGAACATCCTCCGCTACCCCGACGCCCGACTCCATAAGCTGGCTGCGCTCGTAACCGTTTTCGATGAAGCACTCAAAAGGCTGGTCGCCGACATGGCCGAAACCATGTACGCGGCGCCGGGCATTGGATTGGCGGCGACGCAGGTCGACGTGCACAAGCAGGTGATCGTGGTCGACGTCTCCGAGAGACGCGATTCGCTCGTAGTGCTGGTCAATCCGGAGATCGTCGAAGCGACCGGCGAGTCCGACATCGAGGAGGGCTGCCTTTCGGTCCCTGGAATCTACGAACTGGTGCCTCGGTCGGAGCGCGTGAAAGTGCGCGCCTACGATCAGAACGGCAATGCGTTCACGCTCGAGGCGCAAGGCCTGCTTGCCGTATGCATCCAGCACGAGATGGATCATCTGCAGGGCAAGGTCTTTGTCGAGCATCTCTCGCAGTTGAAGCAGCAGCGCATCCGCGCCAAGCTCGCCAAGCAGCTGCGCAAGTCCGCCTGATCCGTCCGCGTTCCTGCGCCTAATCTTCGCGGGGACCCCGGCATTCGCCGAGCGCGCCCTCGCCCGGCTGCTTGAGGCGGGACATGAAATCGCGCTGGTTCTGACGCAGCCGGACCGGCCGGCCGGCCGTGGCATGCGCAGCAAGCCGAGCGCGGTGAAGGCGCTCGCGCAGACGAGCGGTCTCGAGATTTTCCAGCCTGAAACCTTGCGCCCACCCGAGGTGGCCGCGCGCCTGCGCGCGGCCCGCGCCGACGCCATAGTGGTCGCAGCGTATGGACTGCTTTTACCTCCGGCCGTCCTCGAGGCGGCGACGCACGGCGCGATCAACATTCATGCCTCGCTGCTGCCGCGCTGGCGTGGCGCCGCGCCGATCCAGCGCGCGCTCCTCGCGGGTGATCGCGAAACCGGGGTGTCGATCATGCGAATGGACGCGGGTCTCGACACCGGCCCGGTGTTCGCGCAGCGCGCGTTGGCCATCGGCGCCGATGACGACGCCGGGACACTGCATGACAAGCTCACCGAGCTTGGCGCACAGGCCCTGCTCGAGGTGCTGGCGAATATTGCAAGCGGTCGCGCTCGAGCGCAGCCCGCGGACGGCGTTACCTATGCCCCCAAGATCGAGAAGAGCGAAACCTGGCTGCGCTGGGCGCATCCGGCAGCGGAGCTCGAGCGCGCGGTGCGCGCGTTCCGGCCATCGCCGGGCGCGCTGGCGCGGCTCGGCGGCGACCCGGCCAAGATCTGGCGTGCTCGCGTTGTAGACGGCGCTGGCGCTGCGGGCACCGTGCTCGATGCGGGCGAAGCGTTGCACATCGCCTGCGGCTCCGGCGCGCTCGCGATCGACGAGCTGCAGCCGGCAAGCGGCCGGCGCATGAGTGTCGGCGAGTTCCTGCGCGGACGGCGCATCGCGCCGGGTACGCGTCTCGAGTGAAGCAATCGGCCACGCTGGCCGCGCAGCTGGCCGAGGCGGCGCGCATCGTAACGCGTGTCGCCGCAGGAAAGAGCCTCAGCGACGAGATCGGCCGTCTGAGCGATCTGGACTCTCGCTCGGCGCTGATCGATCTTACGCATGGCACGTTGCGTCGTTACGGGCGGGTGCAGGCGATCGTCGCGAGCTTGTCGCGCCGCGGACGGCCCGATGCGGTGGTCGAAGCGCTGCTGTGGTGTGCGCTTTATGCGCTTGAGTCTGCACGCTACGGCGAGCATACGGTGGTTGACGAGGCGGTAAAGGCGTGCGGCCTCATCGAGCGCTGGCCGGCGAAGGGCTATGTCAACGCGCTGTTGCGCGGCTTCTTGCGGCAGAGAAGCGCGCTGCAAGCACAGCTCGCGAACGAGCCGCAAGCGCTCTACCAGCATCCGGATTGGTGGATCGACCTGGTGCGCGCGGCCTATCCCAGCACATGGCAAGCCGCGCTAGCCGCGGGCAATGCGCACCCGCCGATGGCGCTGCGCGTCAATCGACGGCGCATTGCAGTCGATCAATACGAGGCGCGACTGGCGCAGCAGGGAATTGCGGCGCGTAAGTGCGGCGCGGAAGGCTTGCTGCTCGAGCGTCCGCTGCCGATCGAGCGCCTCTCGGGTTTCGCCGCGGGCGAGGTGTCGGTCCAGGACGCCGGCGCGCAACGCGCCGCGCATTGCCTCGATCTGCAGGCCGGCCAGCGTGTGCTCGATGCCTGTGCGGCGCCGGGCGGCAAGAGTGCGCACATCCTCGAGCTTGCCGACGTCGCTCTCACGGCGCTCGACATCGATGCCACTCGCGCGGCGCGCATCGCGCCCAATCTGGAGCGGCTCGGCCTTGGCGCCCGGGTCCAGGTCGCCGATGCGAGCCGACCCGAGCAATGGTGGGATGGCCGTCCCTTCCATCGCATTCTGGCCGACGTGCCGTGCTCGGCCTCGGGTATCGCACGCCGTCATCCCGATGCAAAATGGCTGCGCCGCGCCAGCGATCTGGCGGCTTTCGCCGAGCGACAGCGCGCGATCCTTGCCGCGCTTTGGCGGCTGCTCGCACCGGATGGTAAATTGCTGTATGCCACGTGCTCGATATTTCCGCAGGAGAACGACGCCGTTGTCGACGCGTTCGTGCAGGCCGAGCCTCGAGCACAGCGGCTGGCTCTTGCCGACGGCGA
Source organism: Burkholderiales bacterium (assembly GCA_036506355.1). Lineage (GTDB taxonomy): Bacteria > Pseudomonadota > Gammaproteobacteria > Burkholderiales > SG8-39 > SCGC-AG-212-J23. Next base: position 10,079 of record DASXRW010000227.1, on the reverse strand, counting down.
GCCGGCGCAGTGGCTGCCCGATGCCGAGCACGACGGCTTCTACTACGCGTTGATCGCAAAACGAGCCTGAGGTGAGCGCGATGCGGCGCATCGCACTATGCATCGGATGGCTCGCTTTCCTCGCGGTTGCGCCAGCCTGGGGCGATGAAATCGAGGTTCGCGGGGCCGAGCTGCGCGCGGTCGAAGACGGGCTGGTGCTGGACGCCGATTTCGCCTTCGACCTGACGCCGCGTCTGTCCGAAGTCGTGGCCAACGGCGTGCCGCTCTACTTCCGCGTCGACTTCGAGCTCACCCGGCGGCGCTGGTACTGGTTCGACGACACGGCGGCCGCGAAGCGGCTGCATCTGCGTCTGTCCTATCATGCGCTGTCGCGGCAGTACCGGCTTTCGACCGGTTTCTTGCAGCAGAGCTTCGCAACGCTGGACGAAGCACTCAACGTGCTCAAACGCATACGCAGCTGGCTGGTGGTGGATCGCACCGTGAGCTTTGCCGATGCCGATTACGAGGCGGCGGTGCGCATGCGCCTTGACATGACCCTGCTGCCCAAGCCGTTCCAGCTGAGCGCGCTGACCAGCCGCGAGCTGCAGCTCGACTCGCCTTGGAAGCGCTTCACGGTGCGCTCGCCGCGCCAGCTGCCGGCGCCCGTGGAAAGCCGCGAACCGCGGCAGCGCGAACGATGAAGCTCCTGCTCACCATCGGTGGGGCCGTGGCGGCCGTGGGACTCTTCCTGCTCGCCACCGCGAGTGGCGATACGGCCTTCTTTGCGCAGCAATACCCGCTGCTCCTCGCGCTCAACGCCGCGCTCGCCGCGTTGCTCGCGGGTCTGGTGACCTACCAGCTGCTCGTCATGGCCCGCCGTTATCGCGCGCGGGTCTTCGGCACGCGCCTCACCCTGCGACTGTTTCTGCGTTTCGCGGCGCTTGCCTTGCTGCCTGGCCTCATCGTGTATGCGGTCTCGGTGCAATTCATTACGCGCTCCATCGAGTCGTGGTTTGACGTCAAAGTCGACGCTGCGCTCGAAGGCGGCATGAATCTCGGTCAGCAGGCGATCGATCAGATGCTGGTCGAGCTGCAGGCGAAGGCACGCGCCATGGCGCTCGAGCTCGCCGACACTCCAGGCGCCCAGCTCGTCGCGCAGCTGGAACGCCTGCGTCTGCAGGCCGGCGTGCAGGAAGCGCTGGTCGTGGGCATGAACGGCCGGCTGCAGGCGAGCGCGTCCGAGGAGCTATCTAAGCTCGTGCCGCAGCTTCCCAGCGCCGCGCTGCTGCGCCAGGCGCGCCTGAAGCGCGGGCACACGGCGATCGACGCCACGCCAGGCGGGGCGCTCGCCCTGCGCGCGATCGTGCCGATGGAGCCGCTCGCGCTCGCGGGCGAGCCGCGCTTCCTGCAGCTGCGCTCGCCGGTGCCGGCGAACCTCGCGCGCAACGCCGAAGCGGTCGAAGCCGCCTATCGCGACTATCGCGAGCTTGCGCTGTCGCGCGAGGGGCTGAAGCGCATCTATGTCGTGACCCTGAGCTTCGCGCTGCTCATGGCCTTGTTCGTCGCGGTCGCGGTCGCGGTCACGCAATCCAGTTTGCTCGCCGAGCCGCTGGCGACGCTCGCTCAGGCGATGCAGGCCGTGGCGCGCGGCGATTTTTCGCGCCAGGCCCCGGTCACCAGCCGCGACGAGCTCGGCGTGCTGACCGAATCGTTCAATTCCATGACGCGCCAGCTCGAAGAGGCGCGGCGCGTGCTCGACGCCAATCGCACGGCGCTCGAGGCGGCCAAGGCGCGTCTCGAGAACATCCTCGCCAATTTGTCGGCCGGCGTGCTGGTATTCGACCACCAGCTGGAGCTTTCCATCTCGAATCACGGCGCAACCACCATCCTCGGGACGGAGCTCGGCGCTTTCGCCGATCTCATGCGAGCGCACTTTCGCAGCCAGGGCGACAAATCCTGGCAGCTCGAGCTGCAGCTCAAGGGCACGGGGAAAACCGTGCACGCGCGCGGTGCCCGCCTGCCGCAGTCGACCGGCGGCGGCTACGTGCTGGTGGTCGACGACATCACGCAGCTGATTCAGGCACAGCGGGCGACTGCGTGGGCGGAAGTGGCGAGGCGTCTGGCGCATGAAATCAAGAATCCGCTAACGCCGATCCAGCTTTCGGCGGAGCGGCTCGAGATGAAGCTCGGCGACCGTCTGTCTCGCGAGGACGCCGAGGCGCTGCGGCGCTCGACCAGCACGATCGTCAGCCAGGTCGCCGCGCTGAAAGCAATGGTGGACGACTTCCGCGACTACGCGCGCCTGCCCGCTCCGGAGCCGACGCGCCTCGATCTCAACGCCCTCGTGGGCGAGGTGCTCGGCTTGTACGAGAATTCGCGCGTGCCCATCACGAAACGGCTCGCGCCCGAGCTGCCGGCGGTGTGGGCCGACGGTGCTCAGATCCGGCAGGTCATCCACAACCTCGTGCAGAATGCCCAGGACGCGCTCGAGAGCGTGCGCGGCGCCGGCCGCTCGCCGGCGATCGAAGTGCGCACCGAGCCGGCGGGCGATCGCGTGCGGCTCGCGGTGTCGGATAACGGCGGCGGCTTCCCTGAGGAACTGATGGCGCGTATTTTCGAGCCTTACGTCACCACCAAGCCGCGAGGCACGGGGCTTGGCCTCGCCATCGTGAAGAAGATCATCGACGAGCACCACGGCAGCGTGGCGATCGAGAATCAACCGGCGCGCGGCGCCTCGGTGACCGTGCTGTTGCCGCTCGCGAAGGCAGCCTAGGCGATGGCGCAGATTCTCGTCGTCGACGACGAAGTCGGCATCCGCGAGCTGCTCTCGGAGATCCTCGAGGACGAGGGCCACCAGGTGGCGCTCGCCGAGAGCGCGGGCGACGCGCGCCGCATCCGCGAGCGGGCGCGCCCCGACTTGGTGCTGCTCGACATCTGGATGCCGGACACCGACGGCATCACGCTGCTCAAGGAATGGGCGGCGAGCGGGCAGCTGACGATGCCGGTCGTGATGATGTCGGGGCACGGCACGATCGAAACCGCGGTTGAGGCCACGCGCATCGGCGCGCTCGATTTCCTGGAAAAGCCGATCGCCTTGCAGCGGTTGCTGGCGACGGTCAAGCGGGCCCTGCGCAATCCGGAGGCGACGCCCTCGCCGCAGCTCACCCTCGCCGCGATCGGGCGCTCGGGAGTGCTCGCGGACGCGAAGAAGCGCCTCGCGCAGCTCGCCCAGCTTGCCGCGCCGCTCATGCTGCGCGGCGAACGCGGCATGCGGGCGGAACTGTTCGCGCGGCTCTTGGTGCCGACGGGGGCGCCGTTCATCGCCGGTGCCGAAATGCTCGCCGAGCCGCCTTCCGAACTGCTCGCCAAGGCCGCGGGCGGTGTGCTGTTCCTGCCCGATCTCAGCCGGCTGGAGCGCGCCGAGCAGCGCCATCTCGAGTTCCTGCTGCCGCGCGCCGATAAATACAAGGCACGGGTCGTGTCCTTTTCGCCGCTCGATGCGCGCGCGCTGGTCGAGAAGCACGAATTCGACCCCGATCTCTGCACGCGCCTTGCCGAGCTGACGCTCAAGCTGCCGGCGGTGCGTGAATTCGCGGAAGACGTGCCGGATCTCGCGTCGCTGATGCTCGCGCAGCTGGTCGAGGCGCGCGCCTGCCCGCCGCGGCGCCTCGCCATCGCCGCGTTGAATGCCCTGCGCCATCATTCCTGGCCGGGGAATCTCGCCGAGCTGGAAAGCGTGATGAAAGATCTGGCGTTCACCACGCTCGAGGAGGAGATCCAGGTACACGACGTTGAGCGCGTGCTCGGGGCGCGCGGCTCGCCCGGCGCGCTACCCGAGATCACGCTGGACCGGCCCTACCGCGAAGCGCGCGAAGCGTTCGAACGCGTGTATTTCGAGAATCTGCTCGCGCGCGAGCACGGCAGCATGTCGCGGGTCGCGGAACGCTCGGGACTCGAGCGCACGCATCTCTACCGCAAGCTCAAGGCGCTCGGCCTGCCGGTCGGCCGGCGCGAGGAGTGATCAGCGCGGCTTCTTGTTTTTCTTGACGCGTTGCGGCCGCTTCTTGCCGTAGCTGCCCTTGTAGATCTTGCCGCGCCGCGTACGCTTGTCGCCTTTTCCCATGCGCGGATTATAGCGGCGCGCCCAGCGTAGCCGGCTGCGGTTCGTAGGCCAACACCGGCGCGAGCCACTTCTCGGCCTCGGGCACCGGCGTGCCGCTGCGGCGCGCGTAATCCTCGACCTGGTCGCGGCCGATTTTGCCGACGGCAAAGTAGCTCGCTTGCGGGTGCGACAGATAAAAGCCCGAAACCGCTGAAGCCGGCAGCATGGCAAAGGACTCGGTCAAGCGCATGCCGGTATTGCGCTCGGCGTCGAGCAGGCGGAATAGCGCGCCCTTCGCGCGGTGGTCGGGGCAGGCAGGATAGCCCGGTGCTGGACGGATGCCGCGGTAGCCCTCGGCGATGAGCTCGGCCTTGGACAGGGATTCGTCCGCGGCATAGCCCCAGAACTCGCGCCGCAAGCGCTCATGCAGACGCTCGGCAAACGCTTCCGCCAGCCGGTCCGCGAGCACCTTGAGCATGATCGCGTTGTAATCGTCGTGGCTTGCCTCGAAGCGGCGCACGCGCTCGTCGATGCCCCCCGCGCTCACGGCGAAGGCACCGATCCAGTCGGGCACGCCGCTCGATTTGGGCGCGACGAAGTCCGCCAGGCAAAGGTTCGCTCGTCCTTGCGGCTTCTGATTCTGCTGGCGCAGGTTGTGCCAGGTCATCAACGAGGAGCGCCGCGCCTCGTCGGCATAGATCTCGATGTCGTCGGCGCCCACCTGCGCCGCCGGATAGAGCGCAAACACGCCGTTCGCCTCGATCCAGCCCTCGCGCACGATGCGCTCGAGCATCTCCTGGGCCTCGGCGAAGAGCTTGCGCGCCTCGGCGCCCACGACTGGGTCCTGCAGGATGCGCGGATAGGGACCCGAGAGTTCCCAGGCCTGGAAGAACGGCGACCAGTCGATGTAGTCGACCAACTCGGCGAGCGGATAACGCCGCAGTGCCGTGACGCCTGGAGCGCGCGGCCGCTGCGGCACGTAGCCCGCCCAATCGGTTTGCAGGCCCAGGCGACGCGCTTCTGCGATCGGATGCAGAGGCCCGGGTCCCGCCTTCTGCGCATGCTGCGCGCGGATCTTGTCGTAGTCGGCGCGCACCTGCGCGACGTAGGCCTCGCGTGAATCCGATAGCAGGCCCTGCACGGCGGGAACGCTGCGCGAAGCGTCGGGCACATAGACCACCGGCCCGGAATAGTGGGGCGCGATTTTCACGGCAGTGTGGACTCGCGAGGTCGTGGCGCCGCCGATGAGCAGTGGCAAGCGTACGTCGAGCCGCTCCATTTCGCGGGCCACGTGCGCCATCTCTTCGAGCGACGGCGTGATGAGTCCGGACAGGCCCACCGCATCGGCTTTCTCGCGCTGCGCCGTTTCCAAGATGGTCTGCGCCGGCACCATGACGCCGAGGTTGACCACCTCGTAGTTGTTGCACTGGAGCACGACGGCGACGATGTTCTTGCCGATGTCGTGCACGTCGCCCTTGACCGTGGCGAGGACGATGCGACCTTTCGCCCGCGCGGCCTCGCCGGACAGCGCCTTCTCCTCCTCGATATAGGGTACGAGATGCGCCACCGCCTGCTTCATCACGCGCGCCGATTTCACCACCTGCGGCAGGAACATCTTGCCCGCGCCGAAAAGGTCGCCCACCACGTTCATGCCGTCCATCAGCGGCCCCTCGATCACCTGGATCGGGCGCGGATACTTGAGGCGCGCCTCCTCGGTGTCGGCGACGATGTGGGTCGAGATGCCGTTCACCAGCGCGTGCGCGAGGCGCTGCTCGACGCTGCCCGCGCGCCAGGCTTCGTCCTTGCTCGTTTCCCTAGCCCCCGTCTTCACGCGGCCGGCGAGCTCGACCAGGCGTTCGGTGGCGTCGGCGCGGCGGTTGAAGATCACGTCCTCGACCCGCTCGCGCAATTCCGGGTTGAGCTCCTCGTAGACACCGAGCTGTCCGGCATTCACGATGCCCATCGACATGCCGGCGCGGATCGCGTGATACAGGAAAGCGGTGTGCATCGCTTCGCGCACTGCATCGTTGCCGCGGAACGAAAACGACAGATTGGAAACGCCGCCCGACAGCTTCGTCCGCGGCAGATGCGCGCGGATCCAGCGCACGACCTCGATGAAATCGATGCCGTAGCGCGCATGTTCTTCGAGCCCGGTGGCGACGGCGAAAATGTTCGGGTCGAACACGATGTCCTCGGCCGGAAAGCCCGACTCGGTCAGCAACCGATAGGCGCGCTGGCATACCGCGATGCGCCGCTCGAGCGTGTCGGCCTGGCCCTTCTCGTCGAAGGCCATGACCACTACGGCCGCGCCATAGCGTCGCGCGAGGCCCGCCTGGCGCAGAAACGCCTCCTCGCCCTCCTTCAGCGAAATCGAATTGACGATCGGCTTGCCCTGCACGCATTTCAGTCCGGCCTCGATGACGCTCCACTTGGAACTGTCGAGCATCAACGGCACGCGCGCGATGTCGGGCTCGACGGCGAGCAGGCTCAAGAAGGTGGTCATCGCCTTCTCCGAGTCGAGCATCGCCTCGTCCATGTTCACGTCGATGACCTGCGCGCCGTTTTCCACCTGCTGCCGGGCGACCGAGAGCGCGCCGGCGTAGTCTCCGGCGAGCACCAGCCGCGCAAAGGCGCGCGATCCGGTGACGTTGGTGCGCTCGCCCACATTCACGAACAGCGATTGCTCGTCGACGTTGAGGGGCTCAAGGCCGGCTAGCCGCAGCGCGGGCGCTCGCACGGCCGGCCGGCGCGGCGTCACGCCGTGCAGCGCTTGCGCCATCGCCGCGATGTGCTCCGGCGTCGTGCCGCAGCAGCCGCCGGCGATGTTGATCCAGCCGTTCTTCGCCCATTCGCCGAGCTGGCGGGCCATCGATTCCGGCGTGTCTTCATATTCGCCGAAGGCATTCGGCAGGCCAGCGTTTGGGTGGCAGGAGGTGAAGCCCTCGGCGAGTCTTGCGAGCTCCTCGACGTAGGGACGCAGCTCCTTCGCGCCGAGCGCGCAGTTGAGGCCGACGGCGAGCGGGCGCGTGTGCCGCACGGAGTTATAGAAGGCCTCCGTCGTCTGCCCGGACAGCGTTCTTCCGGAAGCGTCGGTGATCGTGCCCGAGATGATCACCGGCAGCCGCAGGCCGCGCTCTTCGAAAGCGCCCTCGATGGCGAAGAGCGCCGCCTTGGCGTTCAAGGTGTCGAAGACCGTCTCGACGAGCAACAGATCGACGCCGCCTTCGATCAGCCCTTCGATCGCATCGGCGTAGGCCGCGACCAGGCCGTCGAAGTTGATGGCGCGAAATCCCGGATCGTTGACGTCCGGCGAAATCGACGCGGTCTTGTTCGTCGGCCCGAGCACGCCCGCCACGAACCGCGGCCGCTGCGGCGTTTTGGCTTCCCACTCGCGCGCGGCGTCGGCTGCGAGCTCGGCCGCGGCGCGGTTCAACTCGCGCGCGAGAGGCTGCATTGCATAATCGGCGAGCGCCACCGCCGTCGAATTGAAGGTGTTGGTCTCGATGATGTCGGCGCCGGCCTGCAGGTACTGCGCGTGGATGTCGCGCACCAGCCGCGGTTGCGTGAGCGAAAGCAGGTCGTTGTGGCCGCGCAATTCGCGCTGCCAGTCGCGAAACCGGGCGCCGCGGTAGTCCTCCTCGGCGAGCCGCGCGCGCTGGATCATGGTGCCCATGGCGCCGTCGAGCAGCAGAATGCGGCTGCGCAGCAGCGCTTCGAGCTTGGCGGTATGCGACGGCAAGGGCACGGACACTCCAACAAAAAAGCCCGTTCAGCTTTCGGCAGAAACGGGCCTGGTCGACGCGTCTCTTTAGCGGAATTTGTAGCGCGCCCGCAAGCTGAACATCAAATCGGCGCGGAAGTGGGAGTCTGCCCACAGCGTCCCGGTGTGTCAATCGTGCGCGCTTATAATCGCCGCCTCCCATGAGCGCCGCGCCGGAGTTCCACTCGATCGTCAGCCGGCTGCCGTGCCAGGTGCATTGGGGCGACTGCGACCCCGCGGGCATCATCTTCTATCCGACCTACTTCCGCTGGATCGACGCCGCGAGCTGGGCGCTCTTCGAAGCCGCCGGCTACGGGCCGAAGTGGATGCGCGACGAGCACATGGCGATGCCGCTCGTCTCGGCGCAGTGCGAATTCCTCGCGCCGGCGGCGCACGGCGACCGCTGCGAGGTGCGCTCGCGCATCGCACGCTTCGGCGGCAAGTCCTTCGTCGTCGAGCACGACATCGTGCGCAGCGACGGCGTGGTGCTCGCCAAGGGAAAGGAAACGCGGGTCTGGGGGCGCTACGTCGACGGGCCCGGCACGCCGCTCAAGGGTGAGGCCATCCCCGAAGAACTGAAGGCACGGTTCCGCGCAGCTTAGAAGTCGAAGAACGCGGTCTCTTGCCTGCCCTGCAGGATCACGTTCCACTCGAGTGCGCTCTTGCCCTTCTTCCTCGCGATCAGGGTGGCGCGGCGAGCGGCGGGCACGAGCTTGAGCACCGGATCGCGAGCGTTCGCCGGCTCGTCGGGGAAGTACATGCGCGTCGCGAGGTGTTTCAGCATGCCGCGCATGAAGACCGAGACCACGAGGTGCGGCGCCTGCGGCTCGCCGTTCGGACCGGGTACCGGTCCGGGCTTGATGGTGCGGAAGCGAAAGCCGCCGCGTGCATCGGTCGCCACGCGTCCGAAGCCGCGCCAGCCCTTCTCAATCGGCTTCTTCTGCCGGTCCTCCGGATGCGCATACTTGCCCTGCGCGTTGGCCTGCCAGATCTCGATCAGCCCGTCGTTCACGCCGTCGCCGTCGCCGTCGACGAGCCGGCCCTGGATGGTGAACCGCTCGCCGGCGATGCCGCGCGGCGCGATCTCCGGCGTCACGAGCCAGTTGAGCCCGATGTGCAGATAGGGCCCGACGGTCTGGTGGCCCGTGGCGTAGAGGCTCACGGCATCTTCTCCATCGGAGTCTCTTCGCGTCCGCGCAGCACGATGTCGAACCGGTAGCCGAGCGCCTGCTCGGGGATGGTGTTTTCCCAGTCGAATACCCCGATGAGCCGCGCGCGCGCGGCCTCGTTGGCGATGCAGTTGTACATCGGGTCGTAAGGCAGGAGCGGATCCCCCGGGAAATACATCTGGGTCACCATACGCGTCAGGAACGCCGGGCCGAAGAGCGAAAAGTGGATGTGCGCCGGCCGCCAGGCGTTGTAATGGTTGCGCCAGGGATATTCGCCGGGGCGGATGGTGATGAAGCGGTAACGGCCCTCCGCATCGGTCATCGTGCGCCCGGCGCCGGAGAAGTTCGGATCGAGCGGCGCGTTGTGCTGGTCGGTCTTGTGCGGATAGCGGCCGGCGGCGTTCGCCTGCCAGATCTCGACGAGCGTGTGAGGCACCGGGCGGCTGTTCTCGTCAAGCACCCGGCCGCTGACGATGATGCGCTCTCCGATCGGCTCGCCGTTGTGCTGACGGGTGAGATCGTTGTCGGTGGGCTTGATGTCGTCATGGCCGAAGATCGGGCCGGTGATCTCCGAGAGCGTCTGCGGCGGCACGATGAGCGGCTGGGTCGGGCAGCGCTTCTGTGTCGATGCGTACGGCGGATAGTTGTAGTCCGGCTGGGTCCCCGGATGCGGCCGGCGATAGCGTGTCTGCGCAGGTTTCATTCGGCGTCGGGCTGCTTGGCGGGCTGCGCGCGCTCGAAGACTTCGAGCTTCATGCAGTTCTCGAATACGCGCATGGTCGCGGGATAGGGCGCAAGGTCGCTGTGGTAACGCTTGGCGTTGAAGATCTGCGGCACGAGGCAGCAGTCCGCCATCGTCGGCGCATCGCCATCGCAGAACTTCCCGGTTCCCGGCCGGGCAAGCTCGGCCTCCAGCTTGGCGAGACCATCGGCAATCCAGTGGCGATACCAGTTGTCGATCTGCTCTTGAGTCTGGCCGAGCGCGCGCTTCAGGTGCTGCAGCACGCGCAGATTGTTGAGCGGGTGGATCTCGCAGGCGACGAGATAGGCGAGCGAGCGCACGCGGGCC
>DASXRW010000226.1:0-2757 GCA_036506355.1 Burkholderiales bacterium | reverse complement strand
AGCGGCAGCGTGAGGATGACGCGCGGCGCCTTCGCGTCGAAGCGCTCGCCGAGAAACCTGCCGCTCACGGTCGCGGCGTGGCGCTTCCATCGCACGCGGTCGACCGCCGCGCCGAGCCGCAGCTGCGCGCCGCTCGCGACGATGGAATTCGCCAGCCAGTCGAGAGCCGTCCCGTAGCCGCCCTGCGGCCGCGGCTGATGGGCGCCGAGCGAGCCGCCGCCCCATTCCTCGGCGATCGAGCGCGCGCTGACGCGGCGCGGATCGGCGGCATCGAAGCCCTCCACCATCATGCGTGCAAAGGTCTTGGTCTTCGCGGGTAGCCGGCGACGCTTTAGAAAAGCCTGGAAGGACTCATCGGGCTCGAGACCCGAAGCGCCCTGCACCGCGCGCTGCGCCTCGGCGAAGGCGTTCATCCGCCGCAGGCGGCCGTCGACCACCTGGCGCTGCTCGCGCACGGAATCGACGGCGGTAAGTCCCGCCTTTTTCAGCAGCGCGTGCGTGACCTTCGCCTCGCCGTGGATGAACTCGGCACCGAGCTCGACCGGAATCTGCAGCCCGGGGATGCGCCGCGTCCAGCAGCGTCCGCCGACGCGATCGCGCGCCTCGAGCAGCAGCACGCGGCGCCCGGCGCGCACGAGCTCGGCTGCAGCGGAGAGCCCCGCCGCGCCGGCGCCGATCACCATCACGTCCGAATTCGGGGTCAGGACCGGAATTATTTGTTGTCCTGACCCCGAATTAATTGCGGCCCTGACCCCGAATTCCGGATTACTGGACTTTCACGCCAGTGGTCGCGACGACCTTCTTCCAGAGCGCGATCTCTTTCGCGATCTGATCGCGGAACTGCTTGTCGCTGCCGCCGGCGGGCGCGACGCCGTCGGTCTCGAGCTGCGCCGCGGTCTCCTTGATCTTGAGGATCTTGTTCACCTCGGCGTTGACGCGCTCGACCACCGGGCGCGGCAGGTTCTTCGGGCCGATCAAGCCGTGCCACAGCAGGACATCGAAGTCCTTCACGCCCGACTCGGCGATCGTCGGCACCCCGGGCTCGGCGGGCAGGCGCTTCGCGCCCGTCACCGCGAGCGCGCGCAGCCGTCCGGACTTCACGTGCGGCAGCGCGGTGGCCGTGCTGCTGAAGAAGATGTCAGTTTGGCCGGAGATGGTGTCGGTGAGCGCGGGACCCGTGCCCTTGTACGGCACGTGGTTCATCTTCACGCCGGCCATCGATTGAAACAGCTCCACCACCATGTGCGTGATGCTGCCCTGCCCCGCCGAGGCGAAGTTGATGGTGCCCGGCTTCTGTTTCGCGAGCGCGATCAGCTCCTGGGTGGTCTTCGCCGGGAACTTCGGGTTGGCGACGACGATCATAGGTCCCTGGGAGATCTGCACGACCGGCGTGATGTCGGCGAGCGGATCGTATTTGAGCGGATACAGAGCCGCGTTGACGGTGTAGCTCGAAGCAATCAGCGTGAGCGTGTAGCCATCCGGGTCCGATTTCACGCCCTGCTCGATGCCGAGCAGGCCGCCGGCGCCCGGCCGGTTCTCGACGATCACCTGCGAGCCGAGCGCGTCGGTCAGGCGCTGCGCGGTGAAGCGCGCGATGAAGTCCGAGCCGCCGCCGGGCGCGAACGGCACGAGGATGCGCACCGGCTTCGCCGGATACTTCTGCGCCCCCGCGGTGCCGGCAACCAGGATGAGAAACGGCGCCAACAGCGCGGCAGCGAAAAATTTGGCTACACCCTGCATGGTTTTGCTCCTTGGGCTTGTGCGAGAATCGCGCGCTTCGCGATTTGCCAATTCTAGTTTGAATTCCCCGCGGTCCCGATGATCAAGATCGACAACCTGGTGAAAGCTTTCGGACCGAAGCGCGCGGTCGACGGCATCTCGTTCACGGTCGAGCGCGGCGAGGTGCTGGGCTTCCTCGGCCCGAACGGCGCCGGCAAGTCGACCACCATGCGCATGATCACCGGCTTCATGCCGCCCACCTCGGGCGCGATCGCGGTCGGCGGCTACGACGTGCTCGAGTCGCCGATCGAGGCGAAGCGCCTGATCGGCTACCTGCCGGAAAGCGCCGCCTCGTATCCGGACATGACGGTGCAGAGCTTTCTGCAGTTCGTCGCCGAGCTGCGCGGCCTCGCCGGCGAGGCGCGCAAGAAAGCGGTGCGCCGCGTGATCGAGCTGTGTTTCCTCGATACGGTGCTGCACCAGTCGATCGACACGCTTTCCAAGGGCTACCGGCAGCGCACCTGCCTGGCGCAGGCGCTGATTCACGATCCGCAAGTGCTGATCATGGACGAGCCAACCGAGGGCCTCGATCCCAACCAGAAGCACGAGATCCGCAACCTGATCCGCGAGCTGGGGCAGAAGAAGGTGATCGTCTTCTCCACGCACATCCTCGAAGAGGTCGACGCCGCCTGCACGCGCGCCATCATCATCGACCGCGGCAAGATCGTCGCCAACGGCACGCCAAGCGAGCTGCGCGGCATGTCGGAGCGCGCGGGCGCCGTCCTGCTCCAGGCGCAGGGCGCGTCCATCGAAAAATTGAGCACACTGGGCCGAGTTGAGCAGGTGAATGGAGCGTTCCGCATCTACCCGGCCGATAAGAACAAGGCCGGCGAGCTCGCGCAGGCCGTCATTGATTTGGTGAGCCGCGAGCGCTGGAAGGTCGAAGGCATGTACAACGAAGCGGGCGAGCTCGACGAAGTCTTCCGCCGCATCACGCTTCCGGACACGGTGAAGAAATGAAATTCGGGGTCAGGACCG
>DASXRW010000225.1:0-5629 GCA_036506355.1 Burkholderiales bacterium | reverse complement strand
CTGCTCGCGAAGAGCCATGCGAATTTGCCTGCCGCGCTCGTCATCACCGCGGGCTACGATCCGCTGCTCGATGAAGGTCGCGCCTACGCAGAGCGGCTGCGCGCCGCGGGCGTGCAGGTCGCCTACCGGGAATTCGCGAACATGGTGCATGGCTTCGTGCTCTTTGGCGGCGTGGTCGATACCGCGAACATCGCGGTTGCCGAGTGCTGCGCGGCGCTGCGCGGCGCATTCGAAAAGGTGGCGGCATGAAATCGGATCTGAAGACGCGCCACGGCGGGAAAATCCTGGCCGACGCGCTCGCCGCGCAGGGCGTGAAGCTCGCCTTCGGCGTGCCCGGCGAGAGCTATCTGCCGGTGCTCGACGGCCTGCACGATCTGCAGGAGCGCCTGCGCTTCGTGATCTGCCGCCAGGAAGGCGGCGCCTCGTACATGGCCGAGGCCTACGGCAAGCTGACCGGCGAGCCGGGCGTGCTCTTCGTCACGCGCGGCCCCGGCGCCACCAACGGTGCGATCGGCGTGCATACCGGCCTGCAGGATTCGACGCCCATGGTGGTGTTCATCGGCCAGGTGCCGAACGAGTTCGCCGAGCGCGAGGCGTTCCAGGAGATCGACTACCGGCGCATGTACGGCCAGATGGCGAAGTGGGTCGGGCAGATCGACCGCGTCGAGCGCATTCCCGAATACGTCAGCCATGCCTTCCACACCGCGCTCGCCGGACGGCCCGGGCCGGTGGTGCTGGCGTTGCCCGAGGACACGCTGTTCTCGGAGGCCGCGGTCGCCGATGCGCCGAAGCATCACGTCGTGCGGCCCGCGCCTTCCTCTGCAGAGATGGCCGAGGTGCACCGGCTGCTCGAGCGAGCGAAAACCCCCTTCGTGCTTCTCGGCGGCGGCGGCTGGAACCGCGAAGCCTGCGCGCGGCTGCAGCGCTGGATCGAAGCGAACGGCCTCGGGGTGGGCACCTCGTTCCGCTGCCAGGATCTCTTCGACAATCGCAGCGCAAATTACATCGGCGACGTCGGCATCGGCATCAACCCGAAGCTCGCCGAGCGCGTGAAGGAAGCCGACGTGCTGCTCGTGATCGGCGCGCGCCTGGGCGAGATGACCACCAGCGGCTACTCGCTGGTCGAAGCGCCGGTGCCGAAGCAGACGTTGATCCACGTCCACGCGGGAGCCGAAGAACTCGGCCGCGTGTACCGGCCGGCGCTCGCGATCAACTCCGGATATCCGCAGTTCATCGAAGCGCTCGAGCACCTTTCGTTCAAGAACGCTTCCTGGAAGGAGCGCACCGCGGCGGGGAGAAAAGAGTTCCTCGAATGGACCGAGCCGCGGCCGATGCCGGGAAGCGTGCAGTACGGCGAGATCATCCGCTGGCTCTCGGAGCACCTGCCGGAGGACACGATCGTGGCCGGCGGCGCCGGCAATTTCGCCGGCTGGCTGCACCGGCATTTCCGCTACAAGGGCTTTCGCACGCAGCTCGGCTCGACCAACGGCTCGATGGGCTATGGCTACCCGGCGGCGGTCGCCGCCAAGCTCGCGGAACCGAAGCGCACGGTGTTCGCGCTGTGCGGCGACGGCGACTTCCTGATGACCGGACAGGAGATCGCGACCGCCGTGCAGCACGGCGCCAACTTCGTCGCCGTGGTCGTGAACAACGGCTTGTACGGCACGATCCGCATGCACCAGGAACGCGAGTATCCGGGGCGGGTGTACGGCACCGAGCTGCAGAACCCGGACTTCGCGGCCTATGCGCGCGCCTTCGGCGGCCACGGCGAGACCGTGGAGCGCACCGAGGATTTCGCGCCGGCGTTTGAGCGCGCGTCGCAGGCCGGCAAGCCCGCGCTCATCGAGCTTCGGATAGATCCGGACGCGATTACGCCGGCCACCACGCTTTCCGCCATTCGCGAAAAGGCGCTTAAGTCAAAGCGATGAATTCCGGGTCGGCCTGGTGGGCGCGCTCGAAGCGCAGGAAATCGTAATAGCCGCAGTGCTTGCTGTCGGGATAGGTGCGGCAGACGCCCGGGCGCGATTCGTAAACCGTGCAGCGGCGCTTGTCCTGGTCGAGGAACATGCACGCGGTGGCGAACACCGTGTCCTTCTTGTGCCTTAGCAGGCGCACCTTTTCCTTCGGGTCGGGCTTGGTGAAGCGCTCCTCGGCCTCTCTGTAGCTCAGCTCGAAGCGCCTGCCGAGGCGCTCGATGTCGCGCGGCGTCACCTCGATGTCGGGATAGCTGCAGCAATAGGCGGGACACTTCGCGCAGGAATAGCGCACGCGTACCGGAATCGGAAACGGCTTGCCGTTTTTCATTGAGTCGCTCAGCAGGAAGCGGCGAATTCTACGCGAGCGTTGTTACAACGCGCACCGATTTATGGTGTAGCAAAAATCGCGACGCGCTTAACCCTTTTCAACGGCGCATTCGTTTCATCCAGCAGAGACCGCCACGGGGGCGGGGCTCGCTCAAAGAAAGGAAAGAAAGTGAATGCGCGAACCATGATTGCGTTACTGGCGTTGCTGTGCGCCGCCGAGGTGCGAGCGCATGGCGGCCTGGTGGATCTCTCGGTTTATGACCGCACCGAAGGAAGGCGCCTTGCCGTGCATTGGCACGAAGGCAGGGCCTATGTCGTCGGAAGACCGGGCAACGAATACCAGGTCACCGTGCGCAACCGGCTGCGGGAGGATGTGCTGACGGTCGTATCGGTCGACGGCGTGAACGTGATCAGCGGCGAGACCGCCGATCCGGGGCAGACGGGTTACGTGCTCAGCCAGCAGCGCTCCTACGACATCCTGGGCTGGCGCAAGAGCCTCGCCGAGACCGCGGCGTTCTACTTCACCGCGCTGCCCGACTCGTACGCGGCGAGAACCGGACGCCCGGACAACGTCGGCGTTATCGGCGTCGCGGTGTTCCGCCGCAAGCAGCCGGTGTCCATCGCGCCGCAGCTGCGGCCGAGCCCTGCGGAGTCCGCCACCGCTAAGCGCGAAGCGCAGGACGAATCGCGCCTCGGAACCGGGCATGGCCGGCGGGAGGCCTCCCAGGTGCAGCATGTGGCCTTCGAGCGCGCCACCAGCGCGCCGGCGGAGACCATCACGCTCTACTACGACAGCTACCGCAACCTCCTCGCCCGCGGCGTCATCATCCGCGAGCCGGTGCCGGTTGCGCCCCTGCCGCGGCCATTTCCGGGCTTTGCGCCGGACCCGCAGGGATAATCGGGGGGCATGGAGGCCCCGGACGAACAGCTCATGCTCGCTTACCGGGACGGCGCCGCCGCCGCCTTCGAAACCCTCTATACGCGCCATCGCGCGCGGCTCTACCGCTTCGTGCTGCGCAGCGTGAAGAGCCGCGCCATCGGCGAGGAGCTTTTCCAGGAGATCTGGATGCGCGTGATCGAGGCGCGGCTGCGCTACACGCCGCAGGCGCGTTTCACGACATGGCTCTATACGATCGCGCACAATCACCTGGTGGACCATTGGCGAAAGCGCGGGCTGACGCTCGTTTCGCTCGAGGAGGACGAGACGCCCGGCGCGAGCCCGGACCCGGCCGATCATGCCGCGGCGCGCGAGAGCCTGGCGCGCTTCGCCGCGGCGCTCGAGGCGCTGCCGCCGCTGCAGCGCGAGGCGTTCTTGTTGCATGAAGAGGGCGGCTTGAGCGTCGCGGAGATCGCCGCGGCGACGCGCACCAACGAGGAAGCGGCCAAGAGCCGGCTGCGCTACGCGATGGCGAAGTTGAAGGCGGCAATCAACGATGGCTGACGAGCGCGACCCCAGACTCTCGCAGCACTATCGGGACCTCGAGGCGCTCGAGCCTTCGCGCGAGCTGGATCAGAAGATTCTCGCCGCCGCGCGCCGGACGCCGGGCGGCGCGCACGCGCCGCTGGTCGCGCCTGCCGGCAGGCATCGCTGGTACTACTCGCTCGCCGCAGCCGCCGTGCTGGTCTTCGCCGTGGCCCTCACCATGCACATCGAGCGCCAGCAGCCCGATCCGGAAGCCGCGGCTTCGCCGCCGGCGCCGACACCGAAGGGAGAAACGCGCGGTGTGATTACGGCGAAACCGGCAGACGAGGCACCGGCCAAGCCTGCGCCGGAGGCCGCTCCTCCAGGCGCGCCGGCAGAACTCGCTCGAGCGCCGGCTTTCGCGCCGGAGCCGCAGTCGCAAACGCCTGCGGCGGAATCGGCCGGCGCGGCGCCGGCCGCGGCAGATCAAGCAGCGCCGGCTTCGCCAGCGGTCCGGCAGGCGCCGCGCGCGGCAACCGCGGCGGCAAAGCCGGCGCCGTCTGCGGCGCCGGCCGAAGCACAGGTGCGTGCCCGCAAAGAGGTGAGCGCGGCACAGCAATACGCGGCTCCGGCAGCGGCACCCGCTGCAGCGCAACTGCCGCCCGAAAAGCCGGAGCGCTGGCTCGAGCGCATCGCGGAGTTGCGCAGCCGCGGCAAGCACGAGGAGGCCGACAAGGCGCTCGCCGAATTCAGGCGGGCGTATCCCGACTACAAGTTGTCCGAAGTAATGCGGGAGCGGGTCGAGGGCAGGTAAGAAAAATAAATGGTGACTGTCACCATTTATTTCAGTGGTGCAGGATCTTCGAGAGGAACAGCTGCGCGCGCTCGGAGCGCGGCGTGCCGAAGAAATCGTCCTTCTTCGCATCTTCCACGATGCGGCCGGCGTCCATGAAGATCACGCGGTGCGCCACCTTGCGCGCGAAGCCCATCTCGTGGGTCACGACCATCATGGTCATGCCCTCGCGCGCGAGCCCCACCATGACGTCGAGCACCTCGTTGATCATCTCCGGGTCGAGCGCCGACGTGGGCTCATCAAAGAGCATGGCGATCGGATCCATCGATAGCGCGCGCGCAATCGCCACGCGCTGCTGCTGACCGCCGGAGAGCTGGCCCGGGTACTTGTCCTTGTGCGCGATGAGGCCGACGCGGTCGAGCAGCTTCAGCCCCTTCTCGCGCGCCTCCGCTTCCGAGCGGCCGAGCACCTTGATCTGGCCGAGCGTCAGGTTCTGCGTCACCGTCATGTGCGGGAAGAGCTCGAAGTTCTGGAACACCATGCCGATACGCGCGCGCAGCTTGGATAGATTGGTCTTGGGATCATGTACCGAGGTGCCGTCGACCAGGATCTCGCCCTTCTGGAACGGCTCGAGGCCGTTGACCGTCTTGATGAGCGTCGATTTGCCGCTGCCCGAAGGCCCGCAGACCACCACCACCTCGCCTTTCGATACCTCCGTGCTGCAGTCGGCGAGCACCTGGAACTGGCCATACCACTTGGATACGTTCTTGATGGAAATCATCGGATGACGGCGATCCTAGTCTGGAGGCGCTTGACGACGAGCGAGAGGGTGTACGAGATGATGAAGTAGACCACCGCGACGAAGCTGTACATCTCGACCAAGCGGTAGTCGCGATTTGCGACCTTCGACGCCGCACCGAGGAAGTCGGTCGCGGAGATCACGTACACGAGCGAGGTGTCCTGGAACAGGATGATGGTCTGCGTGAGAAGTATCGGCACCATGTTGCGGAAGGCCTGCGGCAGCACGATGTGCCCCATGGTCTGCCAGTAATTGAGACCGAGCGCGTAGCCCGACCACACCTGGCCGCGCGCGATCGACTGGATGCCGGCGCGCATGATCTCGCAGTAGTA
>DASXRW010000224.1:0-5529 GCA_036506355.1 Burkholderiales bacterium | reverse complement strand
ATCGGCGAGCTGGTGGCGAAGGGCGAGGCGGAGATCGGCTTCCAGCAGGTGAGCGAGCTGATCCACTTCCCCGGCATCGCGTTCCTCGGCCCGCTCCCGGCCGAGCTGCAGCGCATGACCGTGTTCTCCGGCGGCGTCCATGCCGGGTCGCGCGAGCCCGACGCGGCGCGGGCCTTCCTCAAGTTCCTGAGCGCACCGGAGCATGCTGCGCTGCTGCAAAAGCACGGACTGGATCTGGGCGCCGCTTCGCCTTACTGAGGTGATGCGCCTTTCGGCTCATTGCCGGGCCGCGGAGGCGCTCGCATAGTCGGGACCTCGATTTCCAACCATGAGGTCCTTATGAGGCTCACCCAATCGCTGTTTTTCCTGGTCGCGGCGGCACTCGCGCTTGCCGTCGGCGCCGCTTATGCCGAAGACAAGATCGGCAAGGACGCGAACGATCCAGGCTTCCATGCGCTCGACAAGAACAAGGACGGCTTCATCTCGATGCAGGAAGCCAAGGGCAATCCCGAGCTCGCCAAGAAGTTCAAGCAGGCCGACAAGAACGGCGACGGCAAGCTCTCGCGCGTCGAGTATCTCGAGGCGATGACCAAGCAGGACGCCAAGACCGCGAAGCAGAAGGTCGAGAACGCGATCGACCGCAACAAGGACAAGGACGCCGCCACCGGCGGCACGACGCAGAAATAAGTCTGGCTGTCAGGCCTGCCGGCGTGCCGGCAGGCTGCGGCGCGCCACGCGGGCGGTGATCCACTTCACCGACTTGCGTGCGCGCTGCGCCACTACCGGCAGCGGCAGCTGCCGGTAGTCGTCGTTGAACACCTCGAAGCTGTAATCCCCGCGGTACCCCATCTCATCGAGCGCGCCCGCGACCTCGGCTTCGCGCACGACGGACTCCTCCGCGACGGTCAGATCCGCCGGACGGCATAACGTGCTACGCACTCGTCGATGTCGGTCCGGACGCGTGCTGCGGCGGATCGTCGACAAGGCTCGCGACGCGGACGAACGGGCACTCTCGGGCGACGCGCGGGTCACCATGACCTGCTGCACGGCGGCAGAATCGCGTAGCAACGCGACAGAAAGTCTGACGAGATTCACGCTCGTCATCACAGTCCCCCGAGAACCAGATGAGCAACACCCTCGAACGTCGTGAATTCCTGAAGACGCTGGCCGCGGCCGGCGCGGGGCTCGGCCTCAGCGGCTGCGGGGCGGGGGCGGCGCCCGCCGCGCCGAGTGCGCCCGCGCTTCCCGCGCCCGACCCGTCGCTCTTTGCGGCGTCGCCGCTGCAGGTCGTGCGCGTCGGGTTCGTCGGCGTAGGCCACCAGGGGACTGACCACATCCCGAACTTCCTCGGCATCGAGGGGGTCGAGATCAAGGCGATCTGCGACCTCGTACCGGCGAAGGTCGAGAGGGCGCAGAAGCTCGTCGCCGACGCCGGCCGCCCCAAGCCGGTCGGTTACTCCGGCGGAGCGGAGGACTACCGCCGCATGAGCGACGAGCAGGAGCTCGACCTCGTCTTCACCGCCACGCCGTGGGAGCTGCACGCCCCGGTCTTGCTCGCGGCGATGCGCGCGGGGAAGCACGCCGCCACCGAGGTGCCGATGGCCGTCAGCCTCGACGAGTGCTGGGAGCTGGTGGAGACCGCCGAGCGCACGCGCCGGCACTGCGTGATGATGGAGAACTGCTGCTACGACCGGACCGAGATGATGATCCTCAACATGGTCCGGCAGGGTGTCTTCGGCGAGCTGCTTCACGCCGAGTGCGGCTACCTGCACGACATACGGGCGGAAAAGCTCACCGATTACTACGAGGGACGCTGGCGCGTGAAGCACTCGATCACGCACAACGGCGACCTCTATCCGACTCACGGCGTCGGACCCGTCGCGCAGTGGCTGAACATCAACCGCGGCAACCGGTTCGACTACCTCGTATCGATGGCGGGCAACTCGCGCGGGCTCAACTTATGGGCGGCCGAGCACATCGGGCCGGCCAGTGCGGAGGCCGTGCAGCCCTATGCGTTAGGCGACGTCGTCACCACCCTCATCCGCACGACGGCCGGCCAGACGATCGTGGTGACGCACAACACGGACTCGCCTCGCCCGTACAGTCGCAACATCGCCCTCCAGGGGACGAAGGGGCTCGTCCGCAAGTACCCGAACGAGATAACCCACCTCGAAGGGCGCAGTCCTGGCGGCGCGTGGGAGGACCTCGGGGCGTACCGCTCGCAATACGACCACCCGCTGTGGAGGGCGCTGGAGGCGCGCTCGGCAGGGGCGGGCCACGGCGGCATGGACTACATCGAGGACTTCCGGCTGATCGAGAGCCTGCGCGCCGGCGCGCCGATGGACATGGACGTCTACGACGGCGCGGCGTGGACGGCGGTCAGGATGCTGAGCGAACGGTCCGTCGCCGACCGCAGCCGGCCCCAGGACTTCCCCGACTTCACACGCGGCGCATGGACCGCCCGGCCGCCCCTAGGCATCGTGGGATAGGAATTTCGTTGGCGGTCAGGCCTGCCGGCGTGCCGGCAGGCTGCGGCGCGCCACGCGGCCGGTGATCCACTTCACCGACTTGCGTGCGCGCTGCGCCACTACCGGCAGCGGCAGCTGCCGGTAGTCGTCGTTGAACACCTCGAAGCTGTAATCCCCGCGGTAGCCCATCTCGTCGAGCTGGCGCACGAGCTCGATCACCTTTTCGCTGTGCACGCCCTCGCCGGGGAAGACGCGCGAATGGCGCGCGGTCTCGAGGCGGTCCTCGGCCGAGCGCACCTCCTGCCACAGGAAGTCGGAGAGCTGCACGATGAAGATCTTCTTCGGCTCGATCTCCTCGAGCGCATCGAGCGGCGTGCGGTTGGCGAGGATGTGGAACGAGTCGAGCGCGAGGCCCAGGTTCTCGCGGCCGGCGCTCTGCACGATCTCCCAGGCCTGCGTGTATTCGTTGACGTGCCGGCCCCAGGAGAGCGCCTCGTAGGCGATGCGGATATCGAGCGGCACCGCGAGCATCGCGAGCTTCTGCAGATCTTTGACCAGGCGGCCGAAATCGCCGGTCGCGTGCGCCGAGGCGGAGGAGCACACCAGCAGAATGCGCGAGCGCAGGGCGCGGCACATCTCGAGCATCGCCTTTGCCACGTCGACCTTGTACGCGTGCAGGTGGCCATCGAGCCCCTCGAAGTCGCGCAGCACCTGGAAGCCGGTGACGCGCAGGCCGCTCTTGTGCACGGCGGCGATCGCGGCCGCCTCGCCTGCCGGATGGCCGACGAGGTCCTGCGCCGAGAGCATGATCTGCGTGAAGCGCGCCTCGCGCACCGCACGCAGCTTGGCCTCCAGCGGCCCCGCCAGCGTGATCGTGTCCATGCCGAAGTGATCCAGATTCATAAAGGGGTCAGAGCAATTTTCTTGTAACAATCGGGCGAGCGTCGTGGTCCATTTGTTTCTGGAAAATTGCTCTGACCCCTTTATGGTTTGAGATGGCTGTGCACCAGCTCGAAGGTGACGCCGCCGAGG
This sequence comes from Burkholderiales bacterium, assembly GCA_036506355.1. Classification (GTDB taxonomy): domain Bacteria; phylum Pseudomonadota; class Gammaproteobacteria; order Burkholderiales; family SG8-39; genus SCGC-AG-212-J23. Next base: position 2,029 of record DASXRW010000224.1, on the reverse strand, counting down.
TAGGGCTGGGTGAGCGCGCCTTTCTCGCTCGGCTGCACGGCGCCGCGGTCGACGAACACCATGCCGCGCGCCTGCAGTGCGCGCACCGCGACCGGCACATCGGCGGCGCCGAGGCCGACGCGCACCAGGCCTTCGTCCCAGCGCACGTCCTCCGCGCCGGGCGGCGGCTCGATGAGCTGCAGGTAGAACTTGTGGCACGGGCTTTCGAGCAGCGTGCCCTTCGGCAGCACGCCGAAATACTGGCCGCGCGGAAGGACCGTGAAGCCGAAAAGGTTTTGGTAAAAATCGAGCCAGTCGGCGGTGCGATCGCCCAGGATCGACTGCACCACGCCGAACCAGTGCAGGCCGGCGATCGCCGGCGGCCGCGCCTCGGTCGCGGCGAGTGGCACGAAGTCGACGTCGTAGATCGAGAAGTCGCGGTAGCGGTCGACGAAATAGATCAGCGTATCGGCGACGCCGTGGATGCCGGGGATGTTGAGCTCCATGGCCGACGCCCGTGTCGGCATCTCCCAGGCGCCGAGCTCGAGCGAGTGCTGGTGGGCGTGCGCCGCGTCGCGCACCCGCAGCGCGAAGGCCGACAGCGTCGGCGTGCTCGCCGCCGCTTCGTGCGCGTTGACGATCAGGTTCATCGCGCCCTGGCGGTAGAGCATCACCTCGCGCGAGCGGTGCCGCGCCACGGCGGCGAAGCCCATCTTCTGCAGCAGCGCGCCGAAGGCCTGCGGCTGCGAGGTGGCGTACTCGACGAACTCTAGGCCGTCGATGCCGAGCGGGTTGGACGGCTCGGGCAGGTTTTCCTTGGTGGTCATTCCGGCTGGATCCCCGCTTCTCTGACGATGCGGCCCCATTTGTCGATCTCGGCCTTTATCACGTCGCCGAATTGCTCGGGCGTGCCGCCCTGGATCTCGATGCCCGCGCCCATCAGCCGCGCGCGCACATCGTCCTGTTTCAGCGCGGTGTTGATGGCGCCATTGAGCTTCGCGACCACGTCGCGCGGCGTCCCGGCGGGCGCGAGTATTCCGCCCCAGGTACTCGCGTCGTAGCCGGGCAGCCCGGACTCCGCGATCGTCGGCAGCTCGGGCATCGAGCTCGAGCGCTTCAGCGTCGTGACGGCGATGCCGCGCAGCGTGCCCGCTCTTACGTGCCCGCGCACCGCCGTGATGGTGTCGAAGATCATCGCGGTGCGCCCGGCGAGCAGATCGGGGTGCGCAGCCGAGCTGCCCTTGTACGGCACATGCTGCATCTTCGTGCCGGTCATGCTCATATAGAGCTCGGCCGCCATGTGCAGCGAGCTGCCGGGGCCGCTGGAGGCGTAGATCGCCTTGCTGGGATTCGCCTTCACCCACGCGGTGAGCTCCTGGACGTTCTTCGCTGGCACCGACGGATGCACCGCGAGGAGCAGCGGCACGATGTGCGTATAGACCACCGGCTCGAAATCCTTCACCGGGTCGTACGGCAGGTTCTTGTAGAGCCATTTGTTGGTCGCATGGCTCGAGGCGATGATGAGGAGCGTGTAGCCATCGGGCGGGCTCTTGGCGACGAAGTCGGTGCCGAGGTTGTTGGCGGCGCCGGGCTTGTTCTCCACCACCACCGGCTGGCCGAGCGTGCCGGTGAGCTTCTCGCCGAGCGTGCGCGCAATCAGATCGATCGCGCCGCCGGGCGTCGCCGGCACCACGATCTTCACCGGGCGCGAGGGATACGTCTGCGCTTCCACCCCCAGGGATGCGAACGCGGCGAGCAGGAGGAGGGCGCGTTTCACAGGCCCAGTATCCTACGCGCCTCGGCCGGCGTGGCCGGGCGCCGGCCGTACTCAGCGCAGAGCTGCGCCACTTGTTTCACCAGCGCGGCGTTCGACGGCGCGAGCTTCTCGCGGCTCATGCGCACGTTGTCCTCGAGGCCGGTGCGGCAGTGGCCGCCGAGCTCGAGCGACCAGCGGTTGAGCGTGATCTGGTCCTTGCCGATGCCGGCGCCGGTCCAGGTCGCATGCGGGTCCAGCCTTTTCAGCGTGCGCACATAGAAATCGAACGTCTCG
>DASXRW010000223.1:0-5657 GCA_036506355.1 Burkholderiales bacterium | reverse complement strand
TCTCAATTAAAAGATTCAATGTCTTTTCGACAGCGGCCAGGATCGGCTCGACGTGCAGGTGCTCGTCGGTCGAGATGATCGCCGCGGTCACCTCTGGGCGCGTCAATAACTCCCGGAAATCGGTGGTGACGAAATCGGCCTTGCACTTGTCGCCGACCAGCTTCGCGCGCTCGGGCTTGAGGTCGGCGACGCCGATGAAGTCGACCTGCGGATGGCGCGCCGCGACTTCGCCGCGGAAGAGGCCCACTCGGCCGGCGCCGATGATGGCGAGGCCGATTCTCTTGGGAGACTTACGCAACTGCGCGCAGCGACGGCTTGAGCGGCAGCGCGACGGCTTCGTTGCGCTCTGCGGAGAGGTCGGCAGCCATGTAGACCTCCATCACCATGCGCGCGTGCTCCGGCTTCACCATCACCTCGCGGTCGTGCACCACTGCTTCGAGGAAGTGCACCGTCTCCGGCGCCATCGGTCCGGCGTAAGTGTGATCGACGAACTCGCCCGGCATGGTCGACATCGGCAGCTGCATGCCCTTCGCCACGGTGTTGACGACGACGTCCTTGTGGCTGTCGTCGACCATCACCGCGCCCTCGGTGCCGATCATCTCGATCCAGGTGGTCGAGAAGTTCGGATAGCCGAGCGGCAGGCTCCAGCCGCCGCCGACCACCACCGACATGCCGCTGTCCATCGTCACCATGAGCCACTGCTGGTCGGGCACGTCGCCGCCGCCGGAGAGCTCCTTCATCGCGCCGTAGTTCTGCTGCGAATACACTCGCACCGGCTTGGCCGGTTCCAGGCACCAGAAGACGAAATCCAGGTCGTGCGTCGCTTCCATCGCGGCGGGCGAGAGCTTCGAGCGGCCGCTGATCTTGGTGCCGAGCATGCGCGTGATGTGGCGCGAGACGAGCGCCGTGACTGGTCTTCCGATGGTCGCGTCGCGGATGCATTTGCGCACGTAGGCGTACTTCGGGTTGAAGCGCTGCGAGTAGCCGATGGTGAATTTCAGGTTCTTGCTCTTCGCAGTCGCGATGAGCTCATCGGCCTCCGCGAGCGTCATCGCGATCGGCTTTTCGAGGAACACGTGCTTGCCCGCGGCGAGCGCGTCGCGCGCGAGCGGGTAGTGCGTGCTCTCCGGCGTCGCCGAGATGTACACCGCCTCGACCTCCCGGTTGCCGAGCAGCTGCTTGTAATCGGCCGTGGCGGTCGCCGGATTGAGCTTGCTCTTGAGCTCCGCGAGCCGCTCAGGCCGCGTCTCCGCCAGGTGCAAGCTCTTGACCAGCGGATGCTTCGCCAGCGTCTCGGCGCGGATGCCGCCGCACCAGCCGGTGCCGATGACGGCGACGCCGAGGGGCCTCATGCCTGGGCCTTCCTGATGAAGTCGGGCCGCAGCGCCTTTTGCCAGTCCGGGATCGCGGCGATCTTCTTTTCCTTGAGGAGCACCTCGGCGTGGTGGCGCAGATAGGGCTCGAGGTCGGCGGGGAAGCCCGGGGCGACGTCGACGCGCGCGAGCGCCTTGGCGAACGTCTCCGGCGACATCTTGTAGCCCTTCGAGACGAAGAATCCGTAGATCACGTCGGACACTTTCTTCGGGTTGTCCTTGAAGTCGCGCGCCACGGCGAGCCACGCCTTGAGATAGGCGACCACGGCGTCGGGGTTCTTCTCCACGAAGTCCGGCGTAGCGGCCATGAACACCGGGATCTTGTCGACGCCCGAGAGGTCCATGAGGATCGCGCCGACGCCGTCGGCTTCGGCGATGGCGTTGTAGGGCTCGACGTTCACCATGGCGTCGATGTTCTTCGCCGCCATCGCCGCCACCATGTTGGTGACGTCCATGCGCACCTCCTGGTAGTCGCCCTTCTTCAGCCCGTGCGCCGGGCCGATCTGGTCGACGAAGATGTTGCCGATCGACGAGCCGGTCTGGTTGGCGATCTTCTTGCCCTTGAGCTCGGCGATCTTCCTGATGCCGAGGTCCTTGCGCGCGACGACCGCCGCCGTGCGGCCGACGGTCTCGATCACCGCGATGGCGACGAGCCCGCCCTTGTCGTGGCCGATGAGGAACGACGGCCCCGCGTAGGTGCCGAGGTCGACCTGGCGGCCGACCATCTGCTGCATCGTGAGGTTGCCCGAGGGCACGGCGAACTCCTCGAACTTGACGCCGTGCTTCTCGAGCGCGCCGGAGCGCAGCAGGTAGTACGTCGGCATGCCCCACATGTTGGTCTGGTAGCCCTGCCGGATGGTCGTCGCCTGGGCGAACGCGCCCGGCAGCGCCCCGCTCAACGCGGCCGCGCCTGCCGCGGCCATGAAATCGCGCCGTCTCATGCCTCCTCCTGTCGGGTGAGATGTGCCAGCAGCTGCTTTTGGTGCTCGAGGAATTCTACGCTGAGCGGATCGCGCGGCCGCGGCTGGCGGATCGAAACGACCGCCCGCACGGTGCCCGGATGCGGGCTCATGACGACGACACGGTCGGCGAGGTAGACCGCCTCGGCGACGTTGTGCGTGACGTAGACCACCGTCTTGCGCGTCTCGCGCCACACCTCGGCGAGCAGCCGCTGCATCTCCTCGCGCGTCAGCGCGTCGAGCGCGGCGAAGGGCTCGTCCATCAGCAGCACGCCCGGGTTGTACGCCAGCGCGCGCGCGATCGCGACGCGCTGCTGCATGCCGCCGGAGAGGTGATGCGGATAGGCGCCGGCGAACTTCTCCAGCCGCACGAGCTTCAGCTGCTCGAGCGCGATGCGCTCGCGCTCGGGTCTGGGCAGGTTCTTCATCTCCAGGCCGAAGGCCACGTTCTCGAGTGCGGTGCGCCACGGGAAGAGCTGCGCAAAATCCTGGAACACGATGCCGCGGTCGAAGCCCTGGCCGCTCACTGGCTTGCCCCCGATCAGGATCTCGCCCGCCGAGGGCGGGAAGAATCCGGCGATCATGTTGAGCAGCGTTGTCTTGCCGCAGCCGCTCGGCCCGACGATGCAGAGGAACTCCGAAGGCGCGGCGCTGAAGCTCGCCGCGCGCACCGCCTCGACGCGGCCCGCGGGCGTGTCGTAGGCGAGCGCGACGTTGCGCAGCTCGATCGAGTTCACGCCTTGGCCGTGCGCAGCATGCCCCAGCGCAGGATCGTGGCGCGCTCGAGCGTGCCGAAGACGAAGCGCTCGAAGACGTAGCCGATGGCGCCGATCATGACGAGCGAGGAGAGCATGATGTCCGCGTTCAGGAACTCTTTTGCGTCGAAGATCACCCAGCCCAGGCCGAAGGCCGAGGCGGCGAGCATCTCGGCGCCCACCACGGCGATCCAGGCGCGCTGGAATGCGAGGCGCAGCCCGGTGATGATGAAGGGCGACGCTCCCGGCACGACCACCTTCCAGAAGAGGCGCGTGCCGCGCGCGCCCATCGAGCGCGCGGCGCGCAGCCACAATGGACTCACCGCGCGCGCGCCGGTCCAGGTGTTGATCAGCATCGGAAAGGTGGCCGCGTAGAACACGATCAGTATCGTGGCGACATTGCCCAGGCCGAACCACAGAATGAACACCGGCGCCCAGGCGAGCGAAGGGATCGGCATCAGCGCGCTCACCAGCGGCGAGAAGAAGGCCTCTACCGCCCGGTAGCGCGCCATCAGGAAGCCGATCACCAGGCCCGTCAGCGCGGCGAGCCCGAGCCCCGCGAACACGCGCAGGAGCGTGTTCGCGGCATGGCGCTCTAGCGTGCCGTCGCCGAGCATCGACCCGAGCGTGCGCGCGATCGCCGGCAGCGTCGGCACGAGCGCCGCGGCGAACCAGCCGCTGCGCGCGAGCGCTTCGTAGAGGAGCGCCGCGACCGCGACCGAGAAGAGCGCTCTCACGAGCTCATCATCCCCCAGCGCACCACGGTGTAGCGCTCGAGCGGCTGGAAGACGAAATTCTCGAGCGCGAGGCCGATTGCGCCGATCACCGCGATGCCGGCGAGCATCGCCGCCGTGTCGAGGAACTCGCGCGCGCCGAAGATCAGCCAGCCGAGCCCCCAGGGCACCGCGGCCAGCATCTCCACCGCCACCAGGATGCGCCAGGCCTGCGCCAGCGCGAGCCGCAGCCCGCTGAGGATGTAGGGCAGCGCGCCGGGCACGATGACTTGACGGAAAAGGCGCCGCTCGCCCGCACCCATCGCGCGCGCCGCGCGCAGCCAGATCTCCTTGACCGCCTTGACGCCGGTCCAGGTGTTGAGCGTCACCGGGAAGGCGGAGACGAAGCCGACGAGCACGATCGCGCCCATATCGCCGAGGCCGAACCACAGCAGGAAAAGCGGCGCATACGCGAGCCCGGGGATCGGCGCGCCGATCGCGACGAGCGGCATCAGGAAGGCTTCGGCGCGCCGCCAGCGCCCCATGGCCATGCCGAGCGCGACGCCTATGAGCGCGGCGATCGCGAAGCCGGCGGCGAGGCGGTAGAGCGTGAGCGCCGCGTGGTGCGGCAGGATTCCCGCGGCGGTGAGCCGCACGAGCGTGGCGGCGATCTCCTCGAGCGGCGGAAAGAGCCGCGGCGGCAGCGCGCCCGAACGGGCGACGTATTCCCACAGCGCGCCGATCACGACGAAGGGCACCGCCGCGCGCAGCGCCGTGAGAAGCGCCCTCACCGCTCAGCTTTTGATGCGCATCACGATGGGGTCAGGTCTTGAATTCATGCATTGCGCCAATTCAAGATTTGACCCCTCGCCTCAGTTGGCCTTGATCCCGGCCTTCTTGATGAGCTCCGCATTCTCCTTGAGTTCGCGCGCGATCATGGCTTCGAACTCGGCGATCGACATCGTCAGCGGATCGGCGCCGAGCTTCTTGATCTGGCCGCTGATCTCCGGCGACTGCACGAGCGTGGTGATCTCCTGGTGCAGGCGCTCGACGATCGCGCGCGGCGTCTTGGACGAGACCAGCGCGCCCACCCAGAAGTTGTAGGCGGAGTTGGGATAGCCGGCCTCCTCGGTGGTGGGCAGGTCGGGCATGAGCGGCGTGCGCTTCGGCGAGCTGACGACGAGCGCGCCGACCTTGCCGGCCTCATGCATCTTCTTCGCCTGGAACACGAGCGCGAAGTAGCAGTCCGCGCGCCCCGAGATCACCTCGGTCAGCGCCTCTCCCGGCCCTTTGGTGTGCACGTTCAGCGCCTCGAAGCCGGCGGCGAAGCGAAAGCGCTCGAACGCCATGTGCGTCGCGCTGCCGAGGCCGGCGTCGGCGCAGACCAGCTTGCCGGGCTGCGCTTTCGCCGCGGCGACGAAGTCCTTCACCGTCTTGTACTTCCCCGGTGGCGTAACCATCACGGTCGGAATCGTCGCGACGGTCGCGACCGCCTGCATTTCCTTGGCGTTGAGCACGTCCGGGCTCAAGAGGGTCGAGACAGTAAAAGCCGACGCGTACATCATGATCGTGTGGCCGTCGGGCTCGGCCTGCTCCGCGACGTACTTGGCGCCGACCAGGCCGCCGGCGCCGAGCCGGTTCTCGACGATCACCGACTGGCCGAGCGTCTGCGTCATCTTCTCGGCGAGGATGCGCGCCATGGTGTCGGACGCGGCGCCCGGCGTGACGCCGGAAATGAAGCGTATGGTCTTGCTCGGGAATGTCTGCGCCTGCGCGCCGACCGATAGCGCGAGCGCCAGAATGGTGGTGAATATCCTCATGTGCATCCTCCTATAGTTTTGGTAGCCCGAACTGCGC
>DASXRW010000222.1:0-2726 GCA_036506355.1 Burkholderiales bacterium | reverse complement strand
TAGCCGCGTGGCTTGCGCTGGAAGCGAAATTCGACGTTGCCGGCGACATGCTCCTCCACCGGCCAGCCATTGACGCCGATCGCATCCGCAAAATCGGCGCAGTCGAGCACATCGTCTTCACTCAACTGATATTCCCCCCTCACCCGCCGCGTCTCGCGGATGCCGATCTGCGGCGCGATTTCGGCGATGTAGGCGCGCTCGAAGCCGGGTGTCGACTCGCGGATGAACTGGAAGGTGTCCCACACCTGGCGGCGTCCTTCGATTTCGCCCCACGCGAGCTGCTCGGCATCGATGCCGCTCACCGCGCTGCCGTCCGGGTTGCGGATCTGCGTCAGGTTCGCCCGCCATTCGACCGGGTTGGGCTGCGGCCGCACGATGGGCTTCTTGCGCGGGAATTTCCTGCCTTTCTTCTCCGCCGCCTCCATGAGCTCGGCGATGCGCTCCCAGGCGTTGCCGGCCTTTTGCGGATCGACGCCGCCGATGCGGTACATGGTCGAGGGATAGAGCATGTTGCCCTTGCCGTCGCCGACTTCGTAAGGCGCGCCCGCCCACGCGGCGAGGTCGCCGTCGCCCGAGCAGTCGATGAAGATCCGCCCACGGATCGCACGGCGTCCGGACTTCGTCTCCACCAGCAGATGGCCGTCGCGAAAGCCGACCGCGAGGGCATGGAACAGCAGCCGGACCTTCGCCGATTCGAGAAGCTGGTCGGCGACCAGCTTGTACGCCGACACGTCGTAGGCCTGCGCCTGGATGCGACCCTGGAACAGCATATGGGGCGCGCTGAGCGCCCCCATGGTTTTCAATCCGGAAAGAACCTCATCGGCAACGCCGTGCACCACCTGGCGGTGCTCGCCGTTCACCTTCGCGTGCAAACCGCAGAAGTTGGCGAGGCCCGCCGCGGTGCCTGCGCCGCCGAGGAAGCCGTAGCGCTCGATGAGGATGGTCGAGCGCCCTGCCCGGCCGGCGGCGGCCGCGGCAGCGATGCCCGCGGGCCCGCCGCCGAGCACGACCACTTCATGCTCGGACAGGACCGGCGTGTTTCGTTCGGGCTCGGCGACGAACATTAGAATCCAATTATGCTGCGACTCGCTCCCCCGGCCGTGCAGGTCGAGAAACGAAACGGCAACACCTACCTGCGCTCGCCGCAGAAGCTCGCGCCCTACGCGCGCTGCGTCACCGAGTGGCTGGTGAAGTGGTCGGACAAGGCGCCTGACCGGACCTTTCTCGCGGAGCGCAAAGGCGAAGGCTGGCGCAAGCTCAGCTACCGCGAGACCTATGGCGCCGTGCGGCGCATCGCGCAGGCGCTGCTCGACCAGCAGCTCGGGCCGGAGCGGCCGGTCGCGATCCTCTCCGACAACAGCATCGACAACGCGCTGCTTTCCCTCGGCGCGATGCACGTCGGCATCCCGGTGGCGCCGATCTCGCCCGCGTATTCGCTGATGTCGAAGGACTTCGGCAAGCTCAAATACATTTTCGAGCTGCTCAAGCCCGGTCTGGCATTCGCTGCCGATCCGGCGAAGTTCCTGCCGGCGCTTACGGCGGTCGGCGCGAAATCGGCGTCAGTAGCGGAAATGCTCGAGGTCAACCCGGGCTCGACGCAGGAGCGCGAGCACGGAAGAGTGCGGCCGGAGACGATCGCGAAGATCCTGTTCACCTCCGGCTCGACCGGGATGCCGAAGGGCGTGATCAACACCCACGGCATGCTGTGCGCGAACCAGCAGCAGCTCGCGCAGGCCTGGCCGTTCGTCGAGGACCGCCCGCCGGTGACGGTCGACTGGCTGCCGTGGAACCACACCTTCGGCGGCAGCTTCAACTTCAACCAGATCCTGCGCAACGGCGGCACGATGTACATCGACGCCGGCAAGCCCGTGCCGGGACTGGTCGAGACGACGGTGAAGAACCTGAGCGAAATCTCGCCGACGATGTACTTCAACGTGCCGCGCGGCTTCGACTTGCTGCTGCCCTTCCTCGAGAAGGACGAGAAGCTGCGCGCGAGCTTCTTCCGCGATCTCGACATGATCTTCTACGCCGCGGCGGCGCTGCCGCAGAACCTGTGGGACCGCCTGAAGGCGCTCGGCGGCGCTGACCTGACGATGCTTTCCGCCTGGGGCTCGACCGAGACCGCGCCGCTCGCCACCGCGGTGCATTTCCGCATGGAGCGGCCGGGCGTGATCGGGCTGCCGGTGGCGGCCTGCGAGATCAAGCTGGTGCCGACCGCCGGGAAGCTCGAGGCGCGCGTGCGCGGGCCGAACGTGATGCCCGGGTACTACAAGCGCGAGGACCTAACCCGCGCGGCGTTCGACGAGGAAGGCTTCTACCGCATCGGTGACGCGGTGAAGTTCGCGGATGCCGACGATCCGGCGAAGGGCATCGTGTTCGACGGCCGCGTCGCCGAGGACTTCAAGCTTTCGACCGGCACGTGGGTCCACGTCGGCGCCGTACGGGTGAAGCTCATCGCCGCTGCGGATCCGCTGATCCAGGACGCGGTGATCACCGGCCACGATCGCGCCGAGATCGGCGCCCTCGTCTTTCTCAGCCCCGCGGCCAAGGATCGGCCCGATGTGCGCGAGCGCCTGCGCGCGGCATTGCAAAAATTATCAGCCGAGGGCGGCAGCTCGACGCATCCGCGGCGGCTCATGGTGATGAGCGAGCCGCCGTCGATCGATGCCAACGAGATCACCGACAAGGGCTACATGAACCAGCGCGCGGTGCTCGAGCGCCGGGCA
>DASXRW010000221.1:0-7423 GCA_036506355.1 Burkholderiales bacterium | reverse complement strand
CACATGGCCGCCGAGCTTTTCAAGCTGCGAAGCGGCACGAACATCGTGCATATTCCCTACAAGGGCAGCGCGCCCGCACTGACCGCGCTGATTGCGGGCGAAGTGCAGCTCAGCTTCTCGAACACCGTGGCGATCAACCAGTACGTGCGCGCCGGGCGCCTGCGCGCATTAGCCGTGGCGGGCGCGAAGCGCACCGACCTCATGCCTGACGTGCCGACGATGAAGGAAGCCGGCGTCGAAGGCGTCGAGGTGCCGCTGTGGTTCGGCCTCCTCGCCCCCGCGGCGACGCCGCGCGAGGTCGTGCAGACGCTCGCCGCCGGCGTGGCAAAAGCCGCGCGCTCGCCGGACCTGCGCCAGAGGCTCATCGACCAGGGCGCCGACCCGGTCGGCAACTCGCCGGAGGAATTTGAGCGGCAGCTGCGCGACGAGGTCGCGCGCTGGCACGAAGTGGTCAAGGTCTCGGGAGCGAAAGCCGACTGAATTCGGGGTCAGGACCGTAATTATTTACGGTCCTGACCCCGAATTGCGCTGCGAGAAGCTGCGCTCGAAGATGTGCTCGGCGATGCGGTTTTTCAGGATTTCGATCGAGCCGCCGGCGATCATCCAGCCGCGGCAGCGGCGCAGGCAGTACTCGACGAGCGACTCCTGGCTGTAGCCCATGCCGCCCATTACCTGCAGCGAGTCGTTCGCCACGTCGAATCCCGCCTGGTTGCAGTAGGCCTTGGCGATCGCGGTTTCCTCGGGTGAGGGCAGCCCGCGGTCGGCGTTCGCCGCCGCGCGGTAGAGCAGGAGCTGCGCCGCGTCGAGCTTCATCTTCATATCGGCGAATTTCCACTGCAGCCCCTGGAACTCGCACAAGAGGCGCCCGAACTGGCGCCGCTCGAGCGCCCAGGCGCGCGCGGCCTCGTAGGCGTAGCGGCCAAGTGCGAGCGAGCGCGCCGCGTTGCCGATGCGCTCGACATTGAAGCCGGCGATCTGCTTCTTGAAGCCGCCTTCGCCAAGCAGCACGCGCTCCTCGGGCACCTGCACGTCCGCGAAATGCAGCTCCGCCCATTCCTCGCCCGACATGAACTTCGACGCCTTGCCCCGGCTCACGCCCGGCGCCTCGCGCTCGACCAGCACCGAGCCGATGCCGCCGACGCCGGGACCGAAGCGCACGTAGACGAGGAAGAGCTCCGCATAGGCCGAGTGCGTGGTGAAGATTTTCGAGCCGTTGATGCGCCAGCCGGCGCCATCTCGCGTGGCGGTGGTCTTCAAATCGGTGACCGCGGAGCCGGCGTCGGGCTCGGTCATGCCGACCGCGATCACGCTTTCCCCCGCCAGCAGGCGGCGCAGGAAGGTTTGTTTTTGAGACTGAGAACCGTACTCCGCCAGCACGCGGATCGGCCCGAAGTTGCCCGCCTGCACCACGTCCGCGCTGCGCGGACAAACGGAGGCCACGGTCTCGATCGCGAGCACGGCGTCGAGCAACGTCCCGCCCTGCCCGCCGTCGGCCTCGGGAATGGTGATGCCGAGCAGCCCCTGCTTCGCCATCAGCTTCGCCACATCCCACGGATAGCCGCTGGCATGGGCGCGCTCGACTGCCTTTTCCGCCAGTTCCTTTTTTGAAAAGCGCAGCACCGCGTCCCGGAACTGCTCCTGCTCCGGCTTCAGCCTGAAGTCCATGTCAAAACTCCCTTAGCGGCCACTCGGCGCGATGCGTTCCCAGCGGCACCGGCGGCCGGCTCCAGTGCGCCGGCGTTTGCGAAAGCTGCACTACCGGGCGCAGGTAAGTGATCCGGCCGATCGGCGAAGCCATTTCGGCGCAGTACTTCGCCAGCTCGGCCGCTGGAATATCCGCCGCTACGCCGTTAAACGGCACCGTCCCGCGCTCGACGATCCATCGCCCCACGCGCGCCAGCGCCACGCGTACCAGCCAGCTCCCGCCCTCGCGCGCGCGCCGCTCGAGCGCGACTGTCGCGCCGAACGCCATCAAGTAGCCGCTCACATAGTCGATGGCCGACACCGGCATCAGCTTCGGCGCATTCGCGTCGCCCGAGGCGTGCGCCATGCCGCTCACTGCCTGCACGATGCTGTCGAAGCCGCGGCGCGCGCGCCACGGTCCGCTCTCGCCCCACGCCGAAAGCGAAACGCACACGATGCCAGGACGCAGCGCGGCGAGTGCCTCCGGGGAAAAACCGCGCGCGGCGAGCGCCCCGGGACGGTAGGACTGCGAGAAAACGTCCGCTTGCTTGACCAGGCTGTTGAGGAGGTACGCGCCCTCGGCGGTCCTCAGGTCGAGGCGCGCGGAGAGCTTGCCGATGCCGGTATCCATCTCCACCAGCCCCATGTCGGGAAGATGCTCGGCGCTGATCTTCAGCACATCGGCGCCGTGCTCGGCCAGGCTCTTCGCGCAGGTCGGGCCGGCGAGCACCCGCGTGAGGTCGAGCACGCGGATGCCGGCGAGCGGTCGTTTCGCCGTCCTCGGTCTTTCCGGCGGTGCCTCGCCGATGCGCGTGATCTCGATCAGCGGCTGTGCGGCCACTGCCTCGGCCTGCGCGTGCCGCTCCCAGTCTGCGGCGCTGCGCACGAAGCCGGCACAGCCTCCGGCGGCATGGATCGCGTCCTCCAGCGCCTCGCCGGTCCAGGCGCTCGCCTTTTCCTCCGCTTGTTTCCGATCCGGCGGCGCCTGCAGCACCTTGAGCGCTGCATCGCGGTGATTCGGGAAATTGCAGTGAGTCCTGATCCAGCCGTCTCGCACCGGGTAGAAGTCGCTCAGCGGATCCCATACCGGCGGCAGCGCTTCGCCGTTGATGCGCATATAGCGCGCGCTGCGCAGCGACAGCGCGGCGGCGCGCAGGTCGACGGCGACGCGCTGCGGCGGCAGGCCGCGCAGCTCGCCGAAGCGTGCCACCGCCGTGCCGAACGCGGCGAGCGCTGCCGCGCCGGCCGTGCCGACGCGATAAGGCGTCGGGAACACCGGATCGGCGCCGCTGATCAGCGGCCAGTCCGTCGGCTCGAGCTGCGCCGCGGCCAGCAGCTCGCGCAGCGCGGCGTCAGGCATCTTTGAACACCACGCGCGCGTCGACCGCGACGACGCCTTGCGCCTGCACCATCAGCGGATTGATCTCCGCTTCGCGCACCCCACTACCCAGTGTCGAAAACGCCGCCACGGCTTTCGCGAGCGCCTTGACGTCGCCGCGCGGCAGGTTGCGGTAGCCGCGGATGACGGCGAGTCCTTTCACGCCCGCGATCATCGCCTCGGCCTCCGCCTCGCTCACCGGCGCGAGGCCGACCGCAAAGTCCTTGTAGAGCTCGGCGAGCGTGCCACCGGCGCCCACCAGCACGAGCGGCCCGACCACTGGATCGTCGCGATAGCCGACGATCGCTTCGGCGAGGCCGTGCTCCATGCGCTGCACCAGCAGCCGCTGCCCGCCCATGCGCGTCGCTTGCTGGATCAGCTCGGCGTGGCTCTGGATGTTCAAGGCGACGCCGCCCACTTCGGTCTTGTGCTCGACGTCCAGCCGCTTCAGCGCCACCGGGTAAGGCACCAAGTGCGCGAAGTCCGGCGCCTGCGCGATGGCGTGTTCAGCGACCGCGATATTTAGGTTTTTCAATAAAGCAAATACTTCGCGCTCGAGACGCGGCGCCTGCATCACCGGCCGCTCGCGTGGCGCGCGCCACGCGAAGAAGGCGGCGAAGGCATCGGCGCAGGCTTCGGGCGTGCGGAAGGCGGCGATGCCCTGTTGCGCGAGAAGCGCAAGCGAACGCTCGGCGTGCGGCGTGAAGAACGCCGCGAGCGGCTTTGCCGTGCGCTTTGCCTGCACGATCGGCTCGACCGCGAGCTCCGGATGAAACTGGGCCGATGAGCCGACCGCCGCGAGCACCGCGTTGCAGTCGGGCGAGCCGAGCAGCTGCTCGAGCGTTGCGCGGTACGTGTCCTTCGTCGCGGTCATCGTGAGGTCGTGCATCGACGCGAGCTCGATCCCGTGCAAGCCCAGCCGGTCGACGACGCTCGCCGCGCCGCCGCCGGTGGTGGTCACCACCGCGACCTGCGCGGGGCGCGCGAGCCCCAGGGGTTTTCTGCCAGCAAGCAGCGGCGGGATTTCGATCAGCGTCTCGAGCATATCGACGCGCACGATGCCGCAGTCGCGAAAGTACGCGTCGAGCGCGACATCCATCCCGGCGAGCGCGCCGGTGTGCGTGCGCGCGAGCTCCTCGCCGAGCGCGGAACGGCCGAGCTTGTAGGCGACGATCGGCTTGCCCGCGGCGTGTGCCTTGCGCGCGGCACGCGACAGACGCTCGGCATCGCGTACCGTTTCGAGGAACAGGGCGATGACCCGCGTGTCGGCATCGTCGACCAGGAGCTCGACGAGCTCGGCGACGCCGAGATCCGCTTCATTGCCGACCGAGACGAGCTTGGCATAGCCGAGCCCGCGCGCCGCGCCGCGCGAAAGCAGCGTGCCGAGCATCGTGCCGCTCTGCGACACCAAGCTCGTGGTCCCGGCGGGCGGCGCGTCGATCTCCAGCACCGCGTTAACGGTCAGCGCGAGCCGTCCCGGCAGGTTGACCACGCCCATGCTGTTCGGACCGAGCAGCCGCACGCCGAGCGCCCTGGCGCGCTCGACCAGGCGCGCCTGGCGCTCCATCCCTTTCGCGCCGGCGTCGGCGAAGCCGTTGCTGTAGATGGTCGCGACCGCCACTTGCTTGCGGGCGCAGTCTTCCAATGCGGGCTCGACCTCCTCGACCATGATGAAGGCGTGATCGATCTCGAGCGGCACGTCGGCGAGCCGGCGGTAGGCGCGCTCGCCGAGCACCTCGTCGCGCGCCGCGTTCACCGGCACGATGCGGCCGGTGTAGCCGTGCTTGCGCAGGAAGCGCTGCGGGCGCGCGGTGTTCTTGCGCGCGTCGCCCGATGCGCCGATGAGAGCGACCGCGCGCGGCGCAAAGAGCGCCTGCGCTAGTCGCATTCCAGCTTCCACAGCCGCGCAAGCAGCGACCGCGCGCCCTGCTTCCCGAGCACGGGAGCGGCGAGCTCCATGAACTTCTCCTCGAGCTCCGCGTCGCTGAGCGGCAGGTCGGGGTCGCCTTTGCGCGTCGGCTGCAAGAGCTCCTCGCGCCGCCCGCGCGCGGTGATCGCCACGCGCGCCGCGCGCTGGCGCGGGAAGGTGGCATCGAGCTCTGCATCCAGCCCGACGGAGACCTTCTCCATCAGCGCACGAGTCGCCTCGTCGTTCAGGCGCGGGGGTTCAAAGGCGGCGAGGCGCACGCTCCCGTGCGTAAGCGCGGTGGCAACGACGTACTTCATCGAGAAGCGCGCCTCCGCCGGCGTGCGCGGCTGCTCGTAATGCGCCACCTCCACCCCGGCGCGGTAAGTGCCGATGTCCACGCGCTCAATGTCCTGTGTGCGGAGATTGAGTTTCCCCTTCAGGGCGAGTGCGCCATCGATGGCGGCGAAAGTGTGCCCGCAGCACGCGTGGTTCTTGAACGTCATGCGCGTGATGTGGAAATCTCGGCCGAGCCCGGCGAGCGCCTTTTCCCAGTCGGGGTTGTCGCCCATCGCGCGACCGAAGCCCGCGTCGCCTTCAATCACGTCGAGCGAGCCGGTGACGCCTTCGCGCGCCGCGAGCGCCGCGGTGACGCCCGCCTCGGCGGCACGGCCGGCGTGCAGCGGCTTCGACATCGAATCCATGCGGAACGCCTGCTGCAGTCCGGCAGCGAACGTCGTCACCGTGGCAAGCGCATGGGCAAATCGCGCACTGTCCAGCTGCACAAGCTCCGCAGCGGCAGCGGACGCGCCGAAGCAGCCGATGGTGCCGGTGTTGTGCCAGTAGCGATAATGCGCGCGACCCATCGCAGCGCCGATGCGCGTCGAGATCTCGTAGCCGACGATCACCGCCCGCAGGAAATTCCGGCGCTCGAAACCCAGCGCGTGTGCCGCGGCGATGGTCGGCGCGCCGGGATGGTAGATGCCGTCGCGATAGATATCGTCGACCTCGACCGTGTGCGCGGCCGCGCCGTTGATCAGCGCCAATGTGCGCGCATCAGCGCCCTCGCCGAGCGCTTTCTTCAGCAGCGTCGCGGGCGCGACGATGCTGCCGGGCAGGAGCGCGGCATGCCAGTCGATCACGGCGCGCCGCGCTTGATGCACCACTTCCTGCGGTATCGGCTGCGAGCGCCAACCCGCAGCCCAGGCGGCGAAGCGCTCGACGACGTGCATCACGAGAGTTGGGGATAATGCTTGCGGAGGTTCGCGACCTTGGTCCTGCTCATGCGTGCAATGTACCTCGGTTTATGCATCGCGGCGCTCGCGGGCGCGGCGCTCGCCCAGGAGTTTCCCCATCGCCCGGTGCGCATCGTCGTGCCGTGGCCGCCCGCGGGCAACGTCGACATCACGGCGCGCACGGTGGCGCCGGCGCTCGGCGACGCGCTCGGCCAGCAAGTCATCGTCGAGAACCGCGCGGGCGCGGGCGGCACCATCGGCACCGCGGCGGTGGTGAAATCACCCGCTGACGGCTACACCCTCCTGCTGGGCTCGAGCGGCACGGTGACCTCGGGTCCGGCGGTGTTCAAAAACCTGGCGTATGACCCGCTGCGCGATTTGGTGGCCATAGGCCCGATCCAGTCGGTGCCGATCGTGCTCACCGTGGCGCCGAAGACGCCGGCAACGTCGTACGCCGAATATGTGGCGCTGGCGAAAGCCAAGGGCGGGCAGCTGAGCGTCGCATCGGCAGGCAATGGTTCGTCCAACCACCTCGCCATCGAGCTGCTCATGCGGCAAGCAAATCTGAAGCTACTGCACGTGCCGTACAAGGGCAGCGGGCCGGCGCTGACGGATCTCATCGGCAGCCAGGTCGAGTCGATGATGGATCAGCTCACCGCCTCGATCGGCCACATCCGCGAGGGCCGCATCCGCGTGCTGGCCATCTCGTCCGCCAAGCGCTCGCCGCTGCTCCCCGAAGTGCCGACGCTCGACGAGCTCGGCGTGAAGGGCTACGAGGCGGCGACCTTCACCGGCATCTTCGCGCCCGCGGGCACGCCGGCGCCCATCGTGGAGAAGCTCGCGGCGGCGCTGCGCAAGGCGATGGCGAACGAGTCGGTGCGTGAGCGCTACCGCGCGATGGGCGTGGAAGTGATGGACCTCGGCCAGGCGGAATTCGCCGCCTACGTGCGCGCGGACTACCAGAAGTGGC
This sequence comes from Burkholderiales bacterium, assembly GCA_036506355.1. Classification (GTDB taxonomy): domain Bacteria; phylum Pseudomonadota; class Gammaproteobacteria; order Burkholderiales; family SG8-39; genus SCGC-AG-212-J23. Next base: position 251 of record DASXRW010000221.1, on the reverse strand, counting down.
TCAAGGTCGCGCGCGAGGGCAATATCGTCGTCGAGTGACGGCCGCAGTTCCGCGCGCCGCTCTTCGCGGCGAACGCCGCGGCGCTCTTCCGGCTCGGCCCGCCGGATTGATCCGCGGCTTGCTCTTCCCCGACAAAACTTGATACATATCTCCGGGGCCGATTTGAAAATACGCTAGTGCGCATCGAATTGCTCACATGGGGGGAAGCGGAACCGGTCGCGGCGCCGATCCGCTTCGCCATCTTCGTCGAG
>DASXRW010000220.1:0-1920 GCA_036506355.1 Burkholderiales bacterium | reverse complement strand
GCGCAGCACGCGCGCAACGAGCGCATCACCGATTGGGCGCTCGCGCGCATCCGCGCCTTCGACGCCAACACTGATCCTGATGGGCCGAAAGACGCGCCGTTCCTGGTTTACCGGACCGCGGCGGATCCGCGCTTCGTCGATCTCACGCTCGATCCGAGCGACCGCAAGGCGGGCACCACGCGCGGCAGCGCGCGCGCCTCGAACTACGGCACGCTCCATACCGGTCGCATCTGCAGCCTGCGCTCCTGGCTTTCGCAGTGGAGCCTGCGGCTGTCGCGCGCCGACGGCCCGAAGTGCCTCGCGAAGACCAGTGTGCCGGTGATGTCCGTCCTCTATAGCGCCGACACCGTCGTCTTTCCCAGCCAGGTCGCGCAATGGAGCGCGGCGAGCAAAGGCCGCTGCAAGGAGTACACGCTCAAAGGCGCGACGCACCACATGATCGGCCAACCGAAGCTCGTCGACGAGCTGGCCGACCTCCTGGTCGGCTTCGCGGCAGAGATCTGAACGTGAAGATTTTTCTCGCCGCGCTCTTCTTTTCCACCATCGCCTCCGCCCAGCCCTACCCGGCGAAGCCGATCCGCCTGCTGCTGACGTTCTCCTCCGGCGGCCAGGCCGACATCCTCGCGCGCACGGTGAGCGAGAAGATGCGCGCGTCGCTCGGCCAGCCGATCGTCATCGAGCCCAAGCCCGGCGCCGGCGGCAACCTGGCGATGGAGGCGACGGCAAAGGCGCCGCCCGACGGCTACACGCTCGTCTTCGGCACGCCGGCGGTGGCGATCAACGGCAGGCTGTACAAGCAGCTCGGCTATGACCCGCTCAAGGATCTGGCACCGCTCTCGCTCGCCGCGTGGGGGCCTTACGTCGTCTATGCGAGCGGCACGCTGCCGGTGAATTCCATGAGCGAGCTCATCGCCTATGCTAAGGCGAAGCCCGGCGAGCTCAACTACGCTTCCGTCGGCGTCGGCAGCGGCACGCATCTCGCCACGGTGCTGTTCACGCTCGCCGCCGGCGTGCAGATGACGCACGTGCCGTACAAGGGCATCCAGCAGGTCGCACCGGACCTCGTCTCGGGCAGCGTGCACCTCACCTTCAACGCCCTCGGCCCTCTCGCCCAGTTCGTGAGTAGCGGGCGCGTGAAGATGCTCGCGACCACGGCGCCGCGCCGCGTGCCGCAGCTTCCGGACGTGCCGACGCTCGCCGAGTCCGGCGTCCCGGGCTTCGAAGCGGCCGGCTGGTATGGTTTCTTCGCGACCGCCGGTACCCCGCGCGATGTCCTGCAGAAGCTCAACAGCTCGATCGTGGGCGCGGTCAGCGACCGCGAGATCAGCGAACGCATCGAAAAGATGGGCCTCGTGCCTTCGCCGCAATCGCTCGACGAAGCCTCGCGCTTCGTCGCCGCGGAAGCGGAGAAGTGGGGCCGCGCGGTCGCGGCTTCCGGCGCTACCGCCGAATAGCTAGTGGAAGTTCATCCCGCCATCGACGTTCAGCGTCTGGCCGGTGATGAACGCCGAATCCTCCGAGCATAGAAACACCACGGTGCCCTCGAGGTCCTGCGTGCCCGCTGGCCGCTTGATCGACTGCGCGCCGATCATCGCCTCGCGCTGCTGCGGCGTCACCGTGGCGCGCGGTACTTCGGTGTAGACCGGGCCGGGCGTGATGGCGTTGACGTTGATGCCGAACTCGCCAAGCTCCTTCGCCATCGCGCGGGTCATCGTCAGCACGGCGCCTTTGCTCGCAACGTAGTGCAGGTAATTCGGCCGACCCATGAACACCACGCCGGAGGAGATGTTGACGATGCGGCCGCTCGCCTGCTTGCGCATCTGTGGCACCACCGCCTTCGACGCCAACCACACGCCGCGCACGTTCACGCCCATCAGCTCGTCCCATTCGGCGGCCGGGATCTCCCAGAAGGGCCGCATC
>DASXRW010000219.1:0-20836 GCA_036506355.1 Burkholderiales bacterium | reverse complement strand
CGTCGCCGATTGCCGCGCGGTGCTGCCCGACGACGCGATCATCTCGCTCGACTCCGGCATCCATCACAACTGGTTCATGCAGTTCTGGGAGGCGCGCCAGCCCCAGACCATGCTCAACACCTGGGGCTATTCGGGCATGGGATTCGGGCCGAGCTCGATTCTCGGCGCGAAGCTCGCCGCACCGGAGCGGCCCTGCGTCTCGATCTGCGGCGACGGCGGCTTCACCATGGTGTCGCACGTGCTGTGCACCGCGGTCGAATACGACATTCCCGCGGTGTGGGTGGTGTGGAACAACTTCGCCTGGGCCGCGATCCGCGACCTGCAGTACGCCTACTTCGGCGGCCGCGAGCACGGCACCGCTTTCTACCAGGGACCCGAACGCAAGCCCTACAACCCCGACTTCGCCGCTTGGGCACGGGCCGCGGGCGTCGAAGGCGTGACGGTCACCAAGTCGCAGGATTTCAAAGGCGCGCTCGAGCACGCCGTCAAGCTAGGCAAGCCCTGCCTGATCGATGTCCACGTCGACGCGAATATCCGGCCGCCCGGCACCGGCGCCTGGGCGCTGCCGCCGATTCCGCACATGGAGCCGATTTTCGGAAGCAAGCATGTCCGATAAGAAGCAGGCCGCGTCGATCCGCAACGTCGTCGAGACGCCGTGGCAGCAGTACCCGGGGCATTTTGGCGGCGCCTTGTCCAAGCCGCTGGTGCGCCCGGAAACCGCAGGATCGCGCCTGGTCGACTACCGCATCTCGACCTACCAGCCCATGGCCTACGTGGAGACGCACAGCCACAAGGTGCAGGAGCAGATCTACCACGTGCTCGAAGGCGAGGGCGCGATGCAGATCGAGGGCAAGACGGCCATCGTGCGCCGGCACGACGTCATCTTCATCCCGCCGGGGGTGTCGCACTCGATCCATAACAACGGACTGACGGACCTGACGTTCATCGTCGTCACGACGCCCGTCGAGGACAAGTGAAAGCCGGCTAGCCGCTGGTCAGCCGCGTGCGTTTTTTTTGGCGCGGGCTTTCGATTCGCGGCGGCGCTTGCTGATCGCTGCTCGTTCTGCGTCTCTGGCCTTAGCCAGGTCGATGACCTTCTTCAGCTCGGCCGCCTTCGCGTCCCGGCGAGCTTTCACTTCCAGCGCCTTTTCTTCTTCGGTAGGAGGTTCCCAGTCGAGGAATTTTGGCCGCAGCTTTTGAAAGAACGCGCTTGAGGACTCGGCCATGGCGATCAGACGCTGATGGACGCGTTGCTGCCGCGCTGCTTATGCCACATGACGATATTCATCTTGTACCTCCAAGGGTTGATGGTGAGAAGTGCTGAAGGATCGCCGGCGAACTGTGGAGCCATCAGCGGAGGCAGTCAAGGCATTTAAGGTGTTCCGTGGCGCGCAATTAAAGGCGCGCCGCCTGCAATGGGGTGTATAAAGGTTTGGCGAAGCACAGCGCTCGAACGCCGAATCGATAGCCGGTTTTCCCTCTTCCTGCTTCGTCCGTTTCTCCACTCAGATCGGAGCCGCCGCGAGATGCAGGATACGTTGCGTTCCATCCGTCAGATCGCGCTGATGGCGGCGATCGTCACGACCTTGTTGTGCGTGCCCGCCGGAGCGCTGCTCGCGCTTTTGTCTGCCGCCCTGCTCGGGGTCTCAGTTCACTCTTTCGTGACCTTTGGCGAGCGGTTCCACGCCGTCGGCGGCCTTCTCGTGTGGTGGGCTCTCGTCTTCGTGCCGGCGTTTGGCTATGCGGTGTTCGCGATGCCGGACAGATCAGGCCGCTAAGGCTGGCAGCAAACGGTACGGTTCCATTGGACGGCGCGGGCCAATACCTGTATAACGGTACAGTAGGATTTCAGGCGGCGACGTGGCCGGTCGGGTCGTAGCGGTTCGTACCTCCTCACTGTTCGTTCTCTACTTGATCTCTCGCAGGGGCGGCAGTTGCGCCCGACTTTTCATCACATTTAAGGAACGGAACATGAGCAAAGGTACGGTCAAGTGGTTCAACGACGCGAAGGGCTTCGGCTACATCACCCCCGACGACGGCGGCAAGGACGTGTTCGTGCACTTCTCGGCGATCCAGGCCGGAGGCTTCAAGTCGCTGAAGGAGAATGACAAGGTGGTGTTCGACATCGAGGAGAGCCCTAAGGGCCTTCGCGCCGCCAACCTCAGGCTGGCTTAACCGCCGGCGCACTGACTAAAAGCCCGGGACTCCCGGGCTTTTTTGTTTCACGAGGAGTGACCATGAAAGAGAACACACGCATCCTGCCGCGCGGCCGGATCTCGCAGTGGAGCCGGGAGCGCATCGACAAGCTGAGCACGCCTGAGCTGCGGGCCCTGCTGATCAACGCCGAGCGCCTGAAAGAGACTGAAGTTGCTGCCCTGTGCAACGAGATCCTCACCGCGCGCCCGCGCGGCCACGCGCCAGCGCGGCGCGACAAGCGCGGACTGCCGAGCCATGGGCTGGTGACGCGCACCAAAGCCTTCGAGATGCACGGCGTCAGCCCACGCAACCGCACGTGGAGCCGCGGCGGCGTGCGCACCGACGGCGCGGTGGTGCTGACCTTGCGCGTCGACGAGGTGCAGGCCGCTGGCGTGGGCAAAGCCTGCCTGCTCTGGGGGCCTAACGTCGGCGGCGCGCGCCCGTGGTCGGACTCCCCCGGCGGGCAGGAGCGCCTCGAGCATTGCCGCATGGCGCTTGAGCGCGGCGCCGCAGAAGGCTTGCTGATCTACGGCGCCAAGACGGACCGCGTCGACGCGCAGACGGTGCTCAAGCTGCAGATCGAGAAGCGCGACGACGAATACTGGGCGACGTGGATTCCCCAGAAGCACGTCGTCGTGCGGGAAGTCGACTGAGGCGCGGCGCTACTTTCGCTTGAAGGGAAAGCGCCGCGGCGCCGTCGCCACCGGCCGCTCGTCCTTGTGCCGGAAGTTGATCCGCCCGCGCGTGAGATCGTACGGCGAGATCTCGAGCGTGACCTTGTCGCCGGCGATGATGCGAATACGATTCTGCCGCAATCGCGCGCAGGCATAGGCGAGCACGCTCGCGCCGTTCGCCATCGATACGCGGAACTGGGTATTGCGCAGGACTTCTTCGACTACGCCATCCATCGTGAGTAACGCTTCTTTAGCCATCGACCAGTATGAGGCTTTGGCGCAAATTTCTCACTTCGAAATCGCCCAACAGTGTATAAAGGTTGACGAAGCGCTGCGTTCGAAGGCCGTCCGCCGGTTTTCCTCCCCCTGCTTCGGCTTGCATTGCCAGGAGTGAAGTACATGCCAGACCGACGATTGCCGCGCGCGAACGCGTTTGCGGCCCGCGGCGTCACCTTGAGATACCCGCAGCGCAGCTGGAGCGGTGTCAGCATGCGCGACGGAGCCGTGATCCTGGCGATGAGAACGCTCGACGTCCATGTCGACGACGATGGCTGCAGCTGCCTGCTGTGGGCGCGCGCGATGGAATGGGTCCATGGACCGAGCAAGCAGGAGAGGCTGGAGCACTGCCAGCTTGCGATGTTGCACGGCGCTGCCGAAGGCTTGCTGGACTACGGCGAGAGCGCCGGCGTGAACCCCGACGAATCGGTCTCATTGCGAGTGATCAGGATCTGCGGCGAGTACTGGGCGAAATGGGGCTCGGCGACTCGGCCGCGCGTGGCCGAAGCCGGGGTGTTCGCTCCCGAATGTATGCAAGAGGCGCGCTTGGCGGCTTTACCCGGCTGAGGATCTCACCCATGGCATCCGACTGGACGATGGAGCGGGTCGCGAAGCTCGAGCGCGAGGAGATCGAGCAGCTCAAGGCGAACGCCCTGGGTCTTGGCGAGCACGAGGTCGCGGCGCTTTGCGAAGCGGCGCTCGCCAATTGTCCCAAGCGGCGCCATGCCGTCCCCGCGAAGAAGGCCAAAGCGCAGCGGCTCGTCTCGCGCAGCGCGGCGTTCGAGGCGCGCGGCGTGTATCTGGAGAACCCGCGCACCAGCTGGGGCGGCGTACGCAAATCCGACGGCGTCGTGGTCATGGGCCTGTGGGCCGATGCGGTGAAGTCGCGCGACGGCGGCTGCGGCTGCCTCCTTTGGGCGCCGAATGTCGACGGCTCGCATCCGTGGTCCGACAGCGCGCCCGGACAGGAGCGCCTCAAGCACTGCCGGCTCGTCATGGAGGGCGCAGCCGCCGAAGGTCTGCTCGTCTTCGGCGAAAGGCTCGAGGGCCACGTGCCCGAAGAAAAGGCGCGCAGCGTGTACGGCGTCGATCCGCAGACCGTCGTGCACTTCAAGGTGGAGAAGCGCGGCGAGCAATACTGGGCCGTCTGGGGCAAGCGCACGAACGGCGCCCCGCGTGTTTAGGCAGTACAAGCTCGGCAAGTACGACATCGTGGCGCAGCCTGCGCCGGGCGCGACGCACATGCAGCGCTATACGGTATTTGTGGCCGGCAAGCGCGTGGGTGCATTGCTTTCCGTGCCGACGGAGTCTGACTGCCGCTTCCTCGAGGCGCCGCCCGAGGTGCCGCCGCTCAAGATCTTCGCGGTCACCTTCCGGCGCGGCCGCCCGCGCAAGGACGCGCCGCCGCGAGTCGGCCACGAAGCCGAGAGCGGCCCGACCATCCCCTGGACGATCAAGGGGCAGCGCTACTAAAGAAGAGCACGGCTAGGCCACGTGGCCTATCCATCAGCAGACGCTTCGCACTGGAGCGGGCTGAGAATGCTTGATGTCCTTCCCCACGCTAGAGACGCCGCTGCAATCAGCACCGGCGGAAATCACGGCTTTCGTTTCGCGCGTACTGGCGAGCTGCCTCGACATACGCTCGGTGTGGTCCATGGATCATTGCCCGGATCAGTCCCGGCCGGCGCCGGCGCAGCACGAACTGCTCGCATTTGCCGATGCGTCGACGCTCGAGCGGCTGCGCAGATGCGAGCACCTGCACCGCACCGACGTCGAGTTCCTGGTGGTGCTCGACGGCGATCTCTTCGAAAGCGCCTGGGGACCGCGCAAGCTCTCCGGCTCGCTCGCGCGCTGGGCATGGCGGCAGATTTCGCCGCACGAGGCCTACTACGACGAATCACGCTGGGCGCAGGGCGACGGCGATGCGGGCGCCGTGGTGCGCGTGCGCAGGAAGGCGTTCGTCGTCTGGCAAAGGGCGGCCGTCGCCATGCACTAGCCGGAAACGGCTACGCGCACGCGCGCGCCTGGCACTCTGGCGCAAACCGCCTAACTACTGCTGCGCGTAACATGGACCTTCCGAGGAGGGCCCATGGTGACGACGAGGATTTCGCGACCGCCATTTCACGCCGACCAGGTGGGCAGCCTGCTGCGCCCGAAGGAGCTGCATGAGGCGCGCGCGGCGGCCAAGGCGGGCAAGCTACCCGCAACAGAACTGAAAGCCGTCGAGGACCGCTCGATCGCGCGGGCGGTGAAAAAGCAGGAAGCGATCGGCCTGCAGGCGGTGACCGACGGCGAATTCCGCCGCGACTTCTGGCACCTCGATTTTTTGAAAGAGCTCGACGGCATCGAGCTCACCCGCCCGGTGGGCCTGACTTTCAACGCCGAGGACGTGCCGCCGATGGCGAGCGTCACCGGCAAGATCGCCTGCTCGCGGCCAATCATGGTCGAACATTTCGCGTATCTGAAGTCGGTCGCGACGCGCATGCCCAAGTTCACCATGCCCTCGCCCGGCAGCGCGCACTTCCGCGGCGGCCGCAACGCCATTTCACGCACCATCTATCCTGGGCTCGACGAGTTCTGGGCCGATCTCGGCGCGGCCTACCGCAAGGCGATCGGCCATCTCTACGACGCCGGCTGCCGCTATCTGCAGCTCGACGACGTGGGCTTCTCGTATCTGTGCGACGAAAGGGTCCGCGAGAACTTCCGCAAGAACGGCGACGATCCGAAGAACCTGCCGCAGGCGTACGCGCAGGCGATCAACCGGGCGCTCGAGGCAAGGCCGTCGGATCTCGCGGTGACGATGCACACCTGCCGCGGCAATTTCCGCAGCACCTGGTTCGCCGCGGGTGGCTACCAGGACGAGGTGGTGGAGGCGATGTTCTCGGCCAACGTCGACGGCTACTTCATGGAGTACGACAGCGAGCGCGCCGGCGGCTTCGTGCCGCTGCGCCTGCTGCCGAAGGGCAAAAAGGTCGTGCTCGGCCTGGTCACGACAAAGTCGGGCAAGCTCGAGAGCGCGGAGAGCCTGAAGCGGCGCATCGACGAGGCGGCGCAGTACGTGCCGCTCGAGAACCTCTGCCTATCGCCGCAATGCGGGTTCGCGAGCACGCACCACGGCAACAAGCTCACGGAAGACGAGCAGTGGAAGAAGCTCGAGCGCATCGTCGACGTCGCGCGCGACGTCTGGAAGGGAAAATCCTAGGCGGCGCGCGTGCGCGCGAGGTCGCAGATCACGGAGGCCTCGGCGAGGCCCGGCTCTTGCGCGACCCATTCGGCGATCGGCATGAACTGCTTGCATTCGGCGCTGGCGGCCGCGCTCATCTCGAAGATGCCGGCGCCCGTCTCCGCCGCCTTCATGTAGACGTCGGAATCGATCAGGCGCGCGAGGAGTTTCAGGCCGAGCGAATCGAGCAGCTCGTGCAGCGGTGGGTAGGACGGCATCGAGCGGCGCACTTTGTTGGCCACCACCGCCACGCGGATGTTGCCGGTCTTCATGCGGCGCATCGCCATCAGCTCGCGCAGGAAGTTGCCCGTCGCATGCAGGTCGATGACCGAGGGCACCAGCGGAATGAGGATCGCGTTCGCCCGATCGAGCAGTTCATGGAGGAGCACGCCGGAGACGCCGGCCGGCGGATCGACGATCAGGTGCCGCGTTTCCGGCGGCACGTACATCTCGAAGCTGCGCAGCCGCCCGAATTTTTCGGGCGCGGCGTTCGCGCCATGGATCTTCGGCGCATCGGGCGCGCGCGAGCGCAGCCAGTTCAGGCTCGAGCCCTGCGGGTCGTAGTCCATCACCGTGGTGGGGATGCCGCTCGTGGCGAAGTAGCTCGCCAGATTGATCGCGACGGTGGTTTTTCCCGCGCCGCCCTTCGGGTTGATCACCAGCGTGGTCTTCATGCCGTTTGGAGGGTGATTCCCTCTTCTCGTTGATTACGCGGCGATCATGCTGGCTGGCGAGCGGAAATGCAAGCGCCGCGCGATCTCTTGGACGCGCGGATAAGGACTAGGGAGCGGAGAAACGCTTGGTGACGACGCGCAGCCCGCTGCGGCCGGGGACCGAAATCGCGGGATGGAAGGGCGGCAGAGACGGGGCCCTCGGATCGACGATGAGCTTGGGGCTGTCGATCCATTCGGCGATCGGCATGAACTGCTGGCGCTCGGCGACCGACGCGGCGAAGTCCATCTCGAAGACGCCGATGCCGGTTTCCGCGGCGCTCACGTAGACATCGGAATCGCCCAGGCGCGCGAGGAGCGGCAGCTTGAGCGAGTTCAGGAACCGCTCAAGCGGCTGATAGACCGGCACCGCTTTGCGCACGCGGTTCGCGACCACGGCAAGGCGGATGTTGTTGGCGCGGATGCGGCCGGCGAGCAGGAGATCGCGGATGAAGTTTGCCGTCGCATGGATGTCGATCGACGAGGGCGCCACCGGAATCAGGATGCAATTGGTCCTGCCGAGCATCTCCTGCAACAAGAGGCCGGAGGCGCCCGCCGGCGCGTCGATCACCAGCTGGCGCGTGTCTTCCGGAACCCGCATGTCCATGCTGCGCATCCGGCCGGGCTTCGCCGGCGCGGCATTGGCGCCGTGGATGCGCGTCAGGTGCATCGGCCGCTGGCGCAGCCAGTTGAGGCTCGAGCCCTGCGGGTCGTAGTCCATCAGTGTGGTGGCGACCTTATTTGCGGCGAAGTAGCTAGCGAGATTCGTCGCGACGGTGGTCTTCCCCGACCCGCCCTTTGGATTGATCACCAGCGTGGTATGAGTTCTCATGACTGCTGATCCAGCGTACCCGCAAGCGCGCGGCTCAGGTATTAACTAGTGCGCTTTCGAGCGAGCGCGCAAGCTTGTGGACAAGTTCCTCAATCTGGGCCGGTTCGATGATGAAGGGCGGGGCGAGCAGCACATGGTCGCCATGCAGCCCGTCGAGGGTGCCGCCCATCGGATAGCACAGCAGCCCCGCTTTGAGCGCCTCCTGCTTTATCCGCGCGTGCAGCTGGCGCGCGGGATCGAAGGGCTTGTTGGACCCGCGCTCGGCGACCAGCTCGAGCGCCCAGAAAAGTCCGCGGCCCCGGATGTCGCCGACGTGCGGGTGCCCGCTGAATGCGCTGCGCAGGCTTTTCTCCAGCAGCTCACCCATCGGCTTGACACGCGCGAGCACACCGTCCTTCCGCAAGCGCTGCTGCACCGCCAAAGCGCCGGCGCATGCGGCGGCGTGGCCAAGATAGGTGGTGCCGTGCTGGAAGAAGCCGCTTCCTCCGCTGATGGCGTCGAAGATCGGCTTCGCCACCACGAGTGCGCCGATCGGCTGGTAGCCCGCGCCGAGGCCTTTGGCGATGGTGACGATGTCCGGCACGATGCCTTCCTGCTCGAAGGCCCACAGCGTTCCGCAGCGGCCCATGCCGCACATCACTTCGTCCAGGATGAGCAGGATCCCATGCCGGTCGCAGATTTCCCGCACGCGCCGGAAATAGGCGGGCAGCGCCGGCGCCGCGCCGAGGGTGGCGCCGGCGACCGTCTCGGCGACGAACGCGATCACCTTGTCGACGCCCAGGCGCGCGATCTCGGCCTCCAGCTCGGCCGCCAAGCGAGCAACGTAGGCGGCATCGCTCTCGCCGGCCCGCTGGTCGCGATATGCGTAGCACGGCGAGACGTGCGTCGCCGCGATCAGGAGCGGCTCGAATTGCCGGCGGCGCCATAAGTTACCGCCGGCGGCGAGCGCGCCCAGCGTGTTGCCGTGATAGGACTGCCGGCGGCCGATGATGTGTGCGCGCTGCGGCTCGCCTCTCTCGACGAAGTACTGCCGCGCGAGCTTGAGCGCGGCTTCCATCGCCTCGGAGCCGCCCGAGGTGAAATAGACCTTGTCGAGCGGACGCGGCGCGGCGTCGATCAGCGCGTCGGCCAGTGCCTCCATCGGCTCGTTCGTGAAGAACGAGGTATGGGCAAAGGGCAGCGCTTCCAGCTGGCGCTGGATCGCGTCGATCACCGCGCGGTCGGAATGTCCAAGGCAGCTGACCGCGGCGCCGCCGGAGGCGTCGAGGTAGCGGCGGCCTTCGCGGTCGTAAAGATAGGCGCCGTCGCCCGCGACCGCGACCGGGTAGCTGTGCAGGGGATTGCGATGGAAGACATGGCCCATCGAGTCCGCCATGGTACATAGTTCAAACGGCGCACGCGGCCGCGCCAGCGGTGTTGGACGCGCTCTTTATCATCCGTGCAGATGCTGCGTAGCGCGCTGATGGCCCTTCTCCTCGCTTCGAGTTTTCCCGCTGGTGCTGAACTGCGCGCCGATCTCGAGCGCCTCGCGCAGCAACGGATCTACTTCGGGCACCAGTCGGTCGGCGCCAACATCCTCGACGGCGTAAAGGAGCTCGCTCGCGCGGCCGGCGTGCCGCTCGCGATCCAGGATGAATTCGTTGCCGAGAACGGCGATCCGCTGCGCAAGCTCGCGAGCTTCAAGGCCGCGCTCGGCGAGGGCTCGCGGTTCGACATCGCGCTCGTCAAGTTCTGCTACGTCGACGTCACCGCCGAAACCGACGCGCGCGCGCTGTTCGAGCGCTATCGCGCCACCGTCGCCGAGCTGCGCGCGAAAAACCCGCGCACGATCTTCGTTCACGCGACATTGCCGCTCACCACGGTGCAGACCGGGCCGAAAGCGCTCGCGAAGCGCCTGCTCGGGCGCGCGCCTTACGGCACGATCCAAAACGTGCGGCGCGAGCAGTACAACCGCCTGCTGCGCGGAACATATGCCGGGCGTGAGCCCATTTTCGACCTCGCGCGGCTCGAGTCGATCGCGCCCGATGGCACCGCCGTGAGCGTGGCCTGGAACGGCGCGACGGCGCCGGCGATGTCAGCCGCGTACACCGATGACGGCGGCCATCTCAATGCCCGGGGTCGCGCGCTAGCGGCGCAAGAATTTGTCACGGTCCTCGCTGCGGCGTCGCGACCACTACAAAAAATCGAGGGTTTCGCGACTCCCGTCCGCATGCCGCGTTAGTTACACTCCGCGCCGCTCGACAGGGAGAGCGGTGTGGCGGAAGAGACGGTCTATATGCGAACGACGCGCAAGGCGCTGGAAGCGAGCGGCGGCGTCGACTCGCTCGCCGCCGTGCTCGGCCGGCCGCTCGGCGAAATCAACGACTGGCTGGCCGGCCGGGAAGTCCCGCCTGACCGGGTGTTTCTGGAGCTGCTCGAGATCGTGTCGCGGCGCCGCTAGCCCGCAGCAGCGCGAGCAGCGCATTGGGATCGTAGGGCTTGGCGAAATGGTGGTCGAAGCCCGCGAGCTGCGCGAGGGTGCGGTCGCTCGGTTTGCTGTGCCCGGTGATCGCGACGAGCAGCGGCCGGGCGCTCGCATAGCGCTCGCGCAGCGCGCGCGCCACCTCGTAGCCGCTGATGTGCGGCATGCCGATGTCGAGCAACACCACATCTGGGCCGAAATCGCGTACTTTGTCGAGGACCGCGAGGCCGCTGTGGACGCCGCGGACCTCGTGCCCTTCCGCACGCAGGAGAAGCGTGAGACTCGCGACTGCGTCCTTATCGTCGTCGCACACCAGAACGCGCAATTGCTGCATGCGGCCATTGTAGGTTCGCCGCGTTACGCACGATGCAGCCGCGGACAAATGGGATGAACGGCGGGACGCGCGGCTGCACGGCGCGAGCAATATGCCGCGATAACGCCGCTGATTCGTTAAATGCGAACGCCAGGCGCCTCCTCTAAGATGCCGCCATGCCTGACGTGATCGTATTCAAGGAAGGCGGCTACCGCTACATCCGGGCGGGCTTTCAGTTCTCGAGCGGCGTCGCGGCCGAAGCGGGCGTCGAGATCGAGCGGGCGCGCCTCGCGCGGCCGCTGCCGCTCGCCGCCGGGTTCGCGGCGGTGGAAGCGCATCTCGCCGCGCTCGGCAGGCCGTCGACCGCATTTGCCGCGTGCGAGTTGCGCTCGGCCGAGCCCTTCACCGAGCAGGGCTTCGAGGATTTCAACCGCGTGTACGTGAAGATGCTGGCGCGCTGGGGCATCTTTCGCAACGACGTCAACCCGGTGGCGCGCACCAACGTCTGTCCGCAGTACGACCAGCCGCGCGAGCCGGTGTTGTACGCCTTCTCCTACACGGTTCCGGCGCACTCGCGCCGCGGCAGTTTCATCGTCGCCGGCGGCGCCGAGGTGCGCGGTGGTCCTGGGGGTTACGCCGCGCGCACCGTGCGCTACGGCGAGACGTCGGCGGACGCCCTGCGCGAGAAGTTGCGTTTCGTCGTGGAGCTCATGGAGCAACGCCTCATGGCGCTCGGCTTTTCATGGCAGGACGCGGTGAGCACGCAGGCCTATACCGTCCACGACATCGGCGCGCTCGTCGGCCCCGAGATCGCGGCGCGCGGCGCGGCGCCGGGCGGCCTTGCGTGGCACGTCGCGCGACCGCCGGTGGTCGGGCTCGAGTTCGAGATGGACGTGCGCGGCGCCGCGCGCGAGGTCGTCCTCTAGCCCGGTAGAGTAACGCCCGCGATGATCGAACTTCCCTGCCACCCGCATGCGCCGAGCCGTGAGGTAAACGCCATCACAGCCGGCGCGACCCGAACCCGCGAGGGAAAACTGGCACTGCACTACGCGATTCACGGCAAGATCGCGGCGCTGAGTATTCCGCCTCCCGGTCCGGCGCGGGTGGGCTGGAAGCTCTGGCGCCACACCTGCTGCGAGCTCTTCGTGCGGGAGAAGGGCGCGCAGGCCTACCATGAATTCAATTTCTCGCCTTCGGGGGAATGGGCCGCTTATGCGTTCACCAGATACCGCGAGGGTGCGACGCTCACCGACGAAGCCCTGAACCCGCAGGTCGCTGTCCAGTCGGGCGTAGCGCGGCTCGATCTCTACGCGCTCGTGGATCTCGCCCGGGTCTCGCCAACCTATGTCCGGGCGCCCCTGACGCTTGGCCTCGCCGTGATCATTGAGGAGGCGAGCGGCGGCCTGTCGTACTGGGCGCTCAAGCATCCGAGCGGCAGGCCCGACTTCCACCACCCGGGCGCCTTTGCGCTGGAGCTCGATGAAGTTCGGGATTGACCGGCTGCTCGAGAACCGCGGCCTGCGCCGGCCGCTCGCCGGCAAGCGCGTCGCGCTTCTCGCGCATCCCGCTTCGGTCACGCGCGAGCTGGTGCATTCGCTCGATGCGCTCGCCAGCCTTTCCGACATCAAGCTGAGCGCCGCGTTCGGTCCGCAGCACGGCCTGCGCGGCGACAAGCAGGACAACATGGTGGAGTCGCCGGACTACACTGATCCGGTCCACCGCATTCCGGTGTTCAGCCTCTATGGCGCCACTCGCCGTCCGAGCCCGGCGATGATGCAGAGCTTCGATGTGCTGCTGGTCGACCTGCAGGACCTCGGCTGCCGCGTCTACACCTTTATCACCACGCTGCGCTATGTGCTCGAGGCAGCTGCGCAGCACGGGAAGAGCGTCTGGGTGCTCGACCGTCCCAATCCCGCCGGCCGGCCGGTCGAGGGGACGCGGCTGCGCGCTGGCTGGGAAAGCTTCGTCGGTGCGGGCGCGCTGCCGATGCGTCACGGCCTCACGATGGGCGAGCTCGCGCGCTGGTTCAGGCAGACGCTGCGGCTCGATGTCGAGTTGGAAGTCGTCGCCATGGACAGTTTTCCCCCGCTCGGATGGCCCCTCGGCGAGCGCGTCTGGATCAATCCGAGCCCGAACGCGCCGACGCTCGCCATGGCGCGCTGTTACCCCGGCACCGTGATGCTCGAGGGCACCACGCTCTCCGAAGGGCGGGGCACCACGCGCCCGCTGGAGGTTCTGGGGGCGCCCGACATCGATGCCTCGTGGTTGCGCCGGCAAATGGAGAGCCTCGCGCCGCAATGGCTGCAGGGCTGCCGCCTGCGTGAATGCTGGTTCGAGCCGACCTTTCACAAGCATGTCGGCAAGCTTTGCGCCGGCCTGCAGATTCACGCCGAAGATCCGGTATATCGCCACGACGCGTTCCGCCCGTGGCGGCTCATGGCCGCCGCGTTCAAGGCGCTGCGCAGCCTGCGGCCCGACTATGCGCTCTGGCGCGACTTCGCCTACGAATACGAGCGCGATCGCCTGGCGATCGATCTCATCAACGGCGGCGAGCTGCTGCGCGAGTGGGTGGACGACCCGGCGGCGGACGCGGCCGACCTCGATGCGCTCGCGCGAGTGGACGAAGACGCGTGGCGCGCCGAGCGCGAGGCGCTACTGTTGTACCCATGCTAGAGTCGGCGCCATGCATCCTGCCCTGCAAGGCGCACTGATAGGCCTCGGCCTCGGCGCTGTTCTCACGCTGTTCGAGTACATCATGCTCAGCAAGGCGGCCAACGAGCGCGCCAAGAAGTTCAACCGCAAGGCCGAGTTCGACATGACCGACCGTGCGCGCATGTCGACCATCATGCGTTTCGCCCTGGTGCTGCCGGTGGGCTTCGCGTTCGTCTTCTGGTGGGTGTGGGGCTGAGATGAGCAAGCCACCGCCGGGGCGGCGCCTGGACGACATGACCCCGGACGAGGTGAAGCAGTTCTGGCACGGCTTCTGCGAGCGCAAGAACATCGATCCGGCGATCCGCGCCCGCGGCGACGCCAAGATCGACGAGGACCCGGATTACTGGGCCGACCAGACGATGATGAAGCTGCTGGAAGCGGTCTCGACCTGAGCTTTTCGGCAGGTCATTTCCAGTCGTCGTCCTCCGGCGGCAGCGGGGCGACCTTGGGCATCTTGTCTTTGCGGCGCATCCACCCGTAGAGGAACATGCCGCCGATGCCGGCCAGCACGAGGAGGAGGAACACGGCCAGCAAGAAGGTGCTTGTCGTCACGGCGCTCGTCCTTTCGGGCTTCGCCTGCACCCTCAGTTTCGAAATACGGGCGCAGGACGATTACCCCAATAGACCGCTGCGCATCGTGGTCGGTTTCACGCCGGGTGGCGGGCCCGACATCACGGCGCGCCATATTGCGCAGCGCCTGGGCGAGAGCCTGAAGCAGCAGGTGATCGTGGAGAACCGGCCGGGCGCCGGCGGCACCGTTGCGGCCGGCATGGTCGCGCGCGCCCCGGCCGATGGCTACACGCTGCTTTCCGTATCCTCGGCGCACGCGGCGGCCGCCGCGATCTATCCGAAGTTGCAGTACGACACGCTGAAAGACCTGGCTGGCATCACGCAGACCGCCACCTCGAAATACATCCTGGTGGCCGCGCCCGCCCTCGGCGTGCGCACGGTGCGCGAGCTGCTCGCCGCCGCAAGAGCGCGCCCCGGGCAGATCAACTTTTCATCGGCGGGCGTGGGCAGCGGCACGCATTTCGCCGCCGAGATCTTCAAGGCGATGGCGGCGATTGACGTCGTGCACGTGCCGCACAAGGGGATCCCCGAGGCGCTCGGCGAGACGGTCGCCGGCCGCGTGCAGTTCTTCATGGCGCCGATCGCGAACGGAGTGAACTTGGTGCGCGATGGCCGCCTCGTGGGCCTCGGTGTTTCCTCGCGCACGCGCGATGCCTTGCTGCCCGAGCTGCCGACGATCGACGAGGCGGGCGTCGCGGGCTACGAGCAGGAACTGTGGTTCGGGCTGCTGGCGCCCGCCGGCGTGCCGCGCGGCATCATGACGCGGCTCAACGCCGAGATCGGCCGCATCCTCGCCGATGGTGATACGAAAGCGCGCTGGGCGCCGATCGGCATCGAGCCGCGGCCCACCGCGCCGCAGGAATTCGATCGCCTGGTGGCGAGCGAGATCGCGCTTTACACGCGTATCGCGCGCGCCGCCAACATCACTTCGCAGTAGCGGGCCGCGGTGCCGCCGGCTTGGCCGGCAGTACGAGCGGCTCGTCGGGCTTCGCAACCCCCGCCGGCAGCGCGAGCCCTTCGCCCTTGATGTCGATCCCCATCACCGGCGAAGAAAACTGGTTGCGCCCGGTTGCGGGAAGCCGCGGCGCCGCCGGCGTCGAGCCCTCGACGCCGGGCGTCGCGGTGACCGGCGCGACGGTTTTCGGGTCCGCTTGCGGTGCCGGCTGGCCCTGCGCCACGACGCTGCCGGCGATGGCAAAGCTACCCGCCAGGAACCATGCGCGATTCAATGTAGACACGGAGTCTCCCCTCCTCAGGGGAGCGATATTAGTCCACCTTCATGCCGGTGGCCTTCACGAGCTTCGACCACTTCGCGATGTCCTCGCGCAGGAATTTGCCGAACTCCTCGACCGGCATGCCCATGGGAACCGCGCCCTGCTTCGCCCAGGTCTCCTTCACGTCTGGCGCGTTGATGATCTTGTTCACCTCGGCGTTCAGCTTTTCGAGTACCGGGCGCGGCGTGCCCGTGGGCGCCATGAGGCCGAGCCAGATCGTCGCCTCGTAGCCGGGGACGCCGGCTTCGGCGATGGTCGGCGCCTCGGGCATCACCGAGGAGCGCGACCTTCCGGTCGTGCCGAGCGCCTTCACCTTGCCGGCGCGCGCCTGCCCGGCCATGGTGGTGATGGCGTCGAACATCATCTGCACCTGGCCGCCGAGGACCGCGGTGCGCGCCTGGTCCGAGCCCTTGTGCGGCACGTGCACGATGTCGACCCCGGCCATCGCTTTGAAGAGCTCGCCCGCCATGTGATACGGCGTTCCCGGACCCGAGGAGGCGTAGTTGAGCGCTCCGGGCTTCGATTTTGCGAGCGCGATGAACTCCTTCAGGTTGCCCGCCGGCACCGACGGATGAATCACCATCAGGAGGTCGGAGGAGTTGATGCCGGTGATCGGCGCGAAATCGCGCATCAGGTCGAACGGCTTCTTCGGGATCAGCGTCTCGTTCACCGTGTGGGTGTTCGACATCACGAGAAGCGTGTAGCCGTCGGGCGCGGACTTGGCGACCGCGTCGCTGCCGACGATCGAGCCGCCGCCGGGACGGTCCTCGACCACGAACGGATGGCCGAGCGTGTCCTGCAGCTTCGAGGCGAGGAAGCGGCCGTAGATGTCCGCGGGACCGCCCACGCCGTAGGGCACGATGAGCTTCACCGCTCGCGTGGGATAGCTCTGCGCCCATGCCTGGACGCTCGCCAACGTCAGCAACAAAAGAACAGCACGTCGCATCACCCATCCTCCTCTTTATAGAATAGCTGCGACCATGAGAATACTCGTCACCGGAGCCGCGGGATACATCGGTTCCGCACTGCTGCGCGCGCTCGACGGCGACGTGCTCGCGACCGACCAGATGAGCGTGCCGTTCGCGAACGCCGTCACCGGCAACATCGCTTATCCGCAGTTCGCGCGCTCGCTCATCACACCCGAGGTCGGCGTCGTATTTCATCTCGCGTCGCTCGTCTCGGGTGGCGCGGAGCAGAACTTCGAGCTCGGCACCAAAGTGAACCTCGATGCGACGCGCGACCTGCTCGAGGCCTGCCGGCTCGCCGGTCATTGCCCGAAGTTCGTCTTCGCCTCTTCCATCGCCGTGTATGGCGGCCGCCTTCCGGATCCTGTGACCGACGACACCGCAGCAGCGCCGCGAATCTCCTATGGCGCGCAGAAGCTGATCTGCGAAGTGCTGATCGACGACTACACCCGCCGCGGCTACATCGACGGCCGCGCGCTGCGGCTGCCGACGGTCATGGTGCGCCCGGGCAGCGCGAACACCGCGGTGTCTGGCTGGGCAAGCGCGATCATCCGCGAGCCGCTTGCCGGGCGCGATTACGTCTGCCCGGTCGAGCCGCGTACGCGCATGGCGTGCATCTCGCTCGGACGCGTGGTGCAATGCTTCATCCGTGCTGCGCAACTCGAGGCGGAGCAGCTCGGCCCGCGCCGCACGGTGCTGCTCAGCGGCATCTCGGCCAGCGCCCAGCAGATGTGGGACGCGGTAAAGGCAAAGGCGAGCGGCAAGCTGCGCTTCGAGCCCGATCCGGCGCTTCAAGCGATTATGGATGCGGTGCCTAAGGCGACGCTCTCGCGCCGCGCTTCCGAGCTTGGCTTGCCACACAGCAGTTCGATCGAAGAGATCGTGCGTGAATACGAAGAAACTGCCCTCGCGCATCACGGTTGAGGGGCTGGATCGCGCGCCGCACCGCGCGTTCCTGCGCAGCCTCGGCCTCTCCGACGCCGATCTCGCCAAGCCCTTCGTCGGCATCGTCTCGACCGACGGCCGCGTCACGCCGTGCAATGCGCTGCTCGGCCAATTCGCACGGGAAGCCGCCGCAGCAGTCCGCGACGCAGGCGGCGTACCTTTCGATTTCGCTTCGATCTCGGTCGCCGACTCGATGTCGATGAACCACGGCGGCATGCGCTACTCGCTCGTCTCGCGCGAGATCATCGCCGACGGCGTCGAGGCGGTGGTGCGCGGCCACGCCTACGACGCCCTCGTCACCTTCGCCGGCTGCGACAAGACCCTGCCCGGCATGATGATGGCTATGGTCCGCCTCAACCTCCCGTCGGTCTTTGTCTACGGCGGCGCCGCGCTGCCTGGCCAGTGGAAAGGCCGCGACGTCACCGTGCTCGACACCTACGAGGCAGTCGGCGCCGTGCTCGCCGGCGACATGAGCGAGCGCGAGCTCGATCAGCTCGAGCGCGTCTGCCTGCCGACGCTCGGCTCATGCCCTGGCCAATTCACCGCCAACACGATGGCGATGGTCGCGGAAACACTCGGCCTTGCTTCGCCTGGCTCTGCCACGCTGCCCGCGGTCTCCACGGAAAGAGGTGAACTCACGCTCAAGGCGGGCCAGGCGGTGATGCAACTGCTCGAGCACGGCGGTCCGCTGCCGCGCGAGCTCGTGACGAAGAAGAGCCTCGAGAACGCCTGCGCAGCAGTCGCCGCCACCGGCGGCTCGACCAACGCGGCGTTGCACATTCCTGCGATTGCGCACGAGGCGGGCATCCGCTTCACGCTCGACGATTTCGCCCGCGTCGCAAAGCGCACGCCGCTGATCGCCGATCTCAAGCCGGGCGGTCGCTTCCTCGCCAAGGATCTGCACGCCGCGGGCGGCGTCTACGCTGTCCTCAAATCTCTGCTGACGCACGGTTCGCTCCACGGGGACTGTTTGACTCTCTCCGGGAAGACATTGGAGAGCGCATTGCGCGAGCACCCAGGTGCGGATGGCGAAGTCGTGCGGCGCGAGCCGATCATGAAGACCGGCGGCATTGTCGTGCTCAAGGGAAACCTGGCGCCGGAGGGCGCGCTCATCAAGGTGGCGGGGCTCAAGTCGCTCGTGTTCGAGGGCAGGGCGCGCGTGTTCGATTCAGAGGAAGCGTGTGCCGAAGTGGTGAAGCGCCGCGCGTACAAGGCGGGCGAGGTGCTCGTGATCCGCTACGAAGGCCCCAAGGGTGGACCCGGCATGCGCGAGATGCTCGGCATCACCGCGCTGATCTATGGACAGGGCATGGGCGAGAAGGTGGCGCTCCTCACCGACGGGCGCTTCTCCGGCGCCACGCGCGGCATGATGGTCGGCTACGTCTCGCCCGAGGCGGCGGCGGGCGGGCCGATCGCGCTGGTGAAGAACGGCGACCGGATACGCATCGACGCGGAAAAGGGGGTGCTGCAGCTCGATCTTTCCGCGCGCGAGCTCAAGGCGCGCAAGGTGAAAGCGCCGAAGCGCGCGGGGCTTAGCGGCGTCCTGGAGAAATATGCGGCGCAGGTCGGCTCGGCCTACCGCGGCGCCGTCACGCACAGCGGAGTGAAGAAAACATGAAGCTCGGCTTTATCGGCATCGGCTTGATGGGTCGGCCGATGACCTTGCGGCTGCTCGCCGCGGGCCATCAGGTCACGGTGTGGAACCGCAGCCGCGACAAGTTCGCGCAGGTGCTCGAGAAGGGCGCAAAGGCTGCTGAGTCGCCGGCCGCAGTCGCGCGCGAGGCCGACATCGTGATGATGTGTGTTACGGATCAGCGCGCGGCCGAGTCCGTGCTCTTTGGTCCTGCCGGTGTCGCCGAAGCCGCGCGCCCCGGCTTGCTCGTCGTGGATTTCTCCAGCATCGCGCCGGCGTCGGCGCGCGCGTTCGCCAAGCGGCTGGAGGAGAAGGGCGCGGGGCTGGTCGATGCGCCGGTCTCGGGCGGCGTGCCCGGCGCGGAGAAAGGCACGCTCGCCATCATGGCCGGAGGCAAGGCCGAGCACGTGGAGCGCGTGCGTCCGATCGTCATGCACCTGGCCGCGCGTTTTACGCGAATGGGCGAATCGGGCGCCGGACAGAGCACCAAGCTCTGCAACCAAGTCATCGTCGGCTCGCTGATCGCCGTGATCGCGGAGGCGATCCGCCTCGCCGAAGCCGCCGGCGTCGATGCGAAGAAGCTGCCCGAGGCACTGAAGGGCGGCTTCGCCGACTCGTTGCCGCTGCAGATCTTCGGCGCGCGCATGGCGGCGCGCACTTTCGAGCCATCGATCGGCGCGGCATCGCTGATGCTCAAGGATTTGAGCAACGCCGCGGCTGTGGCGCAGCACTACGGCGTCGAGCTGCCGATGGTCGAGCGGGCGCTCGAGCTCTACCGCCGCCTGCAGGCTGCAGGCAGGATCGAGATGGAGCCTTCCGTGCTGGTGGACCTATGAGCCTCGACCTCGTCGACGCCGGCCGCGACGTGCCGGAGAACTTCAACGTGATCATCGAGATCCCGATGAACGCCGAGCCGGTGAAGTACGAGGTCGACAAGGCGACCGGCGCGATCTTCGTCGACCGCGTGCTCACTACGCCGATGCGCTATCCGTGCAACTACGGCTACGTGCCGCGCACGCTCTCGGGCGACGGCGATCCGGTCGACGTGCTCGTGGTGATGCCGCTGCCGCTACTGCCGGGCAGCGTGATCCGCTGCCGGCCTGTGGGCATGCTGGCGATGCGCGACGAGGCGGGCGAGGACACCAAAGTGGTCGCGGTGCCGCTCGACCAGGTGTTCGCCGCCTACCGCAACGTGCGCGAAGTGCGCGACCTGCCCGAGATGACGCTCGAGCGCATCGTGCACTTCTTCGAGCACTACAAGGATCTCGAGAAGGGCAAGTGGGTGAAGGTCGAGGGTTGGCAGGACGCCAATGCCGCGCGCCGCGAGATCGTCGAGGGCGCGAAGCGCTTCAAGGCGCTGCCGCCTAAGGAGCGTCCGCCCTTCTGAGCCAGTAGGCGAAGGTCGCGCGCACGATCGAAGGCTGCAGCAGGAACGCGCGCGCCTCCTCGGCGAGCGCGGGCTCGACTTCCTTGAAGCCGCCGGCCGCCATGGCGCGAAGCTGCATGCGCGCGGCGCGCTCGAAAAACACCGCGAGGTAGGTCGCTTCTTCCACGCTCGCGCCCGCGGTGAGGAGGCCGTGGTTGGCGAGCAGGATGCATTTCGCATCGCCGAGCGCGGCGCTGATGATGCGGCCTTCGTCGTCGGCGACCGGCACGCCGGGCCATTCCGGCAGATGCGCGCAGCCGTGGAGCATCGCGCTGTCCATATGAATCACACGTAAGGAAGAACCCGTGGCAGCGAGCGCCGACGCGTAAGGCGCGTGCGTGTGAACGATCGCGCTGACGTCGGGCCGCTTGCGGTAGATCCAGACGTGGAAGCGCACGCCGGGATTCGGCCGGCCGCCCGCGAGCGGCTGCAGGTCTTGATCGACGAGCACCATGCGCTCGGCATTCGCCTCCTCGAAGCCATAACCGAACTGCAGCGTCCACCACGTTCCGCTCTTCTCTGCGCGCGCGGTGACCTGGCCGGCGAGGCCGGACTCGTGGCCCTCGCGCGCGAGGATGCGGCAGGCGCCGGCGAGCGCCTCGCGCGCCGGAAGATCTGCAGCGGGG
>DASXRW010000218.1:0-1792 GCA_036506355.1 Burkholderiales bacterium | reverse complement strand
GGGGCCGAGGTCGCGCGCGAGGCGGATGGCGCCCGCGAGGTTGATGCCGCTCGAGCCGCCGAGGATCAGGCCTTCGCGCTTCGCCATCTCGAAGATGAGCGGCAGCGCCTCGGCGTCGGGGATCTGGTAGGCGTCGTCGACAACTGCCATGCCGACGTTCTTCGTGACGCGGCCCTGGCCGATGCCTTCGGTGATCGACGAGCCCTCGGACTTGAGCTCGCCGCGCTTGAACCAGCTGTACATCGCGGCGCCGACCGGATCGGCGGCGGCGATGCGCACGCTGGACTTCTTCTCTTTTAGGTAGCGGCTGACCCCGGCCAGCGTGCCGCCCGTGCCAATCGCGCAGGTAAACCCGTCTACCTTGCCGCCCGTCTGCGTCCAGATCTCGGGCCCGGTGCTGCGGTAGTGCCCATCGGCGTTCGCGGTGTTATCCCACTGGTTCGCCCAGAACGCGCCGAGCTCCTCCGCCAGCCGCTCGGAGACGTGCACGTAGTTATTCGGGTCCTTGTATGGCACCGCCGGCACTTCGCGCAGTTCCGCGCCGCAGAGGCGCAACATGTCCTTCTTCTCCTGGCTCTGCGTATCGGGGATGACGATCAGCGTGCGATAGCCGCGCGCATTGCCCACCAGCGCGAGACCGATGCCGGTATTGCCGGCGGTGCCTTCGACGATCAGTCCGCCGGGCTTCAGCAGTGCGCGCTTCTCGGCGTCGAGGATGATGTATAGCGCTGCGCGGTCCTTCACCGAGCCGCCGGGATTCAGGAATTCCGCCTTGCCGAGAATCTCGCAGCCGGTGAGCTGCGACGGGCCGTGCAGGCGGATGAGCGGCGTGTTGCCGATGGCGCCGATCAGGCCGTCGCGAATGTCACTCATGCAGTAGGCCGGTGCAGGTATCGGCCGCGCGGCTGGCCCATCACCTGGCCGTTCTCGCACACGAGCGCGCCGCGCAGGAACGTCGCCTTCACGCGAGCGGAAAGCTCGATGCCCTCGAAGGGTGTATAGCCCTGCGTCGACTCGGAATCGGCGGCGCGGATGGTCCAGCTCTCTTTCGGATCCACCAGCACGAGGTCCGCATCCCGTCCCTCGACGATATCGCCCTTGGTGTTGAGACCAAAGCGCCGCGCGGGATTGCGGCTGGTGAGCTCGGCGATGCGGTTGTACGACAGTCCGCGTCTCGCACCCTCGGAGACGAGCGCGGGCAGCAAGTACTCGGTGCCGCCAAAGCCCGACTTGGCGAGCCAGATGTTGCCGAGCGCGTTCTTTGCCGCTTTGGTCTCGTGACGGCAGCAGGCGTGGTCGCTCACGACCCAGTGGATTTTGCCCGCGAGGAGCTGCTCCCAGAGATACTCGACGTCTTCACGCGGCCGGATCGGCGGATTCACCTTTGCCAGCGCCCCCGCGCGCGCGTTCACGTCCAGCATGAGATGCCCAATGGTGACCTCGCGCCGGAAGTCGATATGCGGAAACACCTCGGCCATCTGCAGCGCGGCTTCGAGCGCCTTGCGCGATGAAAGGTGCAGGAGGTTGATGGTCGGCAGCGCCGCTTCGTTGGCGAGGTAGGAGGCGATGAACACGGCCAATCCCTCGGAATGGGGCGGGCGCGCGGCGTGGTAGGCGGCGAGGCCCTGCAGCCGACCCTCCGTCTCCACGATCTTCGTGTACGCAGTCATGATCTCTGCGGTCTCGCAGTGCAGCGAGAGGCTGATCGATCCGGCTTTCTCCCCAAAACGCTGGCGCGCGGCCTGCACGCCGCGCATGACGAACTCGAAGTGGGCGAAATCGTAGCGCTCGT
>DASXRW010000217.1:0-7550 GCA_036506355.1 Burkholderiales bacterium | reverse complement strand
AGCGCCGTGACGGTGTTCGTGCCGTCGCCCGCGGCAATGCGGTTATAGATGCCGCCCGCCGTGATGACGTCGTTGCCACTGCCGGTTTCCACATAGTTGTAGCCACCGAGCGCGGAGACCGTGTTGTTGCCGCTGCCGACGCGAATGTCGTTGTACCCGCCGGCTGCCCATACCGTATCGTTGCCCGCGCCGGCCGTGATGCTGTTATAGCCGCCGAGCGCCTCGACCCAGTTGTTGCCGGAGCCGAGCTCTATGCTGTTGTAGAGCCCGGCGGCATAGACGGTGTCGTTGCCGTCGCCGGCGTAAATGCTGTTGCCGCCGCCGAAGGCTTTAATCGTGTCGTTGCCCGAGCCGCCCCAGACGCTGTTGTATCCGCCCCAGGCCTCCAGATAGTCGTTGCCCGACCCGCCGTCGAGAGAGTTGTAGCCGCCATAGGCGCGCGCATCGTCGTCCCCGGAGCCGGCGTCGACCGAGTTGTAGCCACCATAGGCACGCATGGTGTCGTTGCCGGAGCCACCGTATTGGCGGTTGTAACCGCCAACGGCTTCCATGTAATCGTTGCCGGCATTGCCTTCCTGATAGTTGTAGCCCCCGTAGCCATACATCGTGTCGTTGCCCGAGCCGCCGTACATCCAGTTCGCGCCGCCCCAGGCTTCGAGGTAATCGTTGCCGCTGCCGCCATCGACCGTGTTGGTGGCGCCATAGGCGATCAGCGTGTCATTGCCGCCGTTGCCGTAGAGCCAGTTCGCCGGCATGTAGCCGTAGAGGGTGTCGTTGCCGTCGCCGCCGTACTTGTAAGGCGATGGCAGGACAGCCACGATGGGCTGGACGACGTTGTCGTTGATCCAGGTCGCTGCACCGCTCATGAGTCCCCCCCGGGAAGAAAGCCCCGCCAATGTAGGCAAGGACGGCGCGGCGCACAATACGTCAGCTGCCGTATTCTTCGGCGCGTGATCGTCCTCCTGAACGGCGCCGCCAGCGCCGGCAAGACCTCGACCGCGCAAGCGCTGCAGCTCCTCTGGGAGCGGCCGCTGCTGCATGCCGGCATCGACCTCTTTTCCCGCATGGTGCCGGAGAACCGCATTGGCTTCGATGCGCCGCCGGGATCGCCGGCGCGCGAAGGCTTCCACTGGCTCACGGCGCTCGAGAACGGCGAGCCGGTGATGCGCCTGCAGGCCGGCCCGATGGCCGAAAAGCTGATGCGCGACATGCGCCGGGTGCTCGCGCGCATCGCCGAGCTCGGCAACGACTTGGTCGTCGACGAGATGCTGCTCGAGCGCGAATGGGTAGCGGACTATCTCGAGGTTTTCCCGACCTATGACGTGTGGCTGATCGGCGTGCGCTGTTCGCTCGAGACGCTGGTGCGGCGCGAGCGCGAGCGCGGCCGCCGCGTGCTCGGACAGGCGCGTGCGACGGCGGCCGCAGCGCATGCGCACTGCCTGTACGACCTGGAGCTGGATACGGAGCGCTACAGCCCGGTCGAATGCGCGCGGCAGATCGTGGCGCGCGTCACGCAGGGCGCGCCGGCTTCAGCCTTTGCCGAGCTCCGGCGGCGCCTTGCCGGGCATGCGCACCTCGCCGATCCCCTGGACCTCGCCTGAAGGACCGATGCGCAGCCAGCGCGCGTGCGTTCCCGGCGGAAAGACGCTTTGCAGGTCGCGCACCAGGCTCGGCATCATCCCGTCGCGCGCGACGATCTCCATGAACCACAGCTCGCGCCCGCCCGTCCACTGGTCGGGCGCGATGGCGGCGCGGCCGTCGAGCAGTTGCTGCGAAAGCTCCGGCGTGAGCCAGGCCCAGTTGACGAACGAGAGCGGCCGCTCGCCCTTCATGAGCAGGCGGTATTGGCCGTTGAGCAGGCTCGGGAAGATGCGGTCGAACATCATCTGGACCGGCTGGATGAAGTGCAACGGCGAGGACTCGTAAAGGTCGAGCACCGCGGCGAGCAGGCCTAGGGCCCGCGCCGTATCCGCTACGGGAGGTCGCATACGGCGGCGCCGAACACGTTGCCCATTCCCGAAGCGAGCACCAGCAGGCGCCGCAGCTTCATCGCTTTGTCTTCCCGCAGATAGCGCTCATCGCCTCCCGTTCGGTTGGGAATGCCGCGCGCCCGGCCTTCGCGCGCGTCGCGCAAGGCGAGCAGCATCTCGATGAGGCCGCTCGGCCCCATGGTGTGGCCGATGCGCTGCTTGTAGCTCGTCGCGACGAAGTCGTCGCCGAACGCAGCCCGGATGCCGGCGGCTTCGGCGACATTGTTGGATGGAGTTCCGGTGCCGTGCGTCTTCACGAGATCGACCGAGTGCGGCGCAGCGTCGGCGAGCCGCAGCGCTTCGGCGATGGCGTCGCGGTAGCCGGCGCCGTCGTCGCGCTGGCCGACGGCATTGGAATGGCGCTCCGCCACGACCGTGGCGCTCTTCAGCTCGGCGAGCGGTTCGCGCCTCCCGGCGCGCATCGAGGCTTCGCTCTCCACCAGGACGAATGCGGCGCCCTGGCCGATGAAGAAGCCCCGATTGCGCGGATCGAACGCCGAGGGCTGCACGCCGTCCCGCCGCATCTCGGCGAGCGTCAGCACCGCGCGGGTCTCGCCGAAGAATTCCAGCATCACCGTGTTGACCTGGTCCTCCACCGCGAGCACGGCGACGCGCTCGTAGCCGTGCACGCGGATCAGCGCGATCGCGTCCATCAGCGACTTCAGGGCGCTCGCGCAGGCGGTGGCGTCGGTTGAGATATGGTCGGCGCAGCTGAGCTCCTGCGCGACGCGCGCCGCGTAGATGTTGTTCAGCGAGAGCGGCAGCAGGCGGTAGGTATAGGCAAACGGGCCGTCGGGCTTGAACTTGCGCGGGGTCAGCCCGACGAAATTGGTGTTGCCGGCGGAAAGCAGGAAGGCCGAGCGCCCGCCCTGTCCCGCGGCGGCGGCGACAGCGCGCCGGATTTCCGGCGTCAGCACGCGCTCGGCGACGCGGGCCGGCGGGTAGTGCAATCCGGTGGCGACGCCCTTATAGGTCTCGGGCAGCCAGTGCACGTATTGCGGGTAGGCGATGTCCTCGACCAGCACGGGCTCGGCGATGCTGAATACTTCGTGCGCCGTCAGGAAAATGCGCAAGCTCAGCCGTCCACCCGCGCGAGCGCCTCGGCCACGCTAGCCGGCGTGTGCGTGCCGTGCCGCTCGGCGAATTGCCGGATGTCTTCGCAGGTGGCGGGGTTCATCGCCTTGCCGATCTCCTCCGGAATGCCGAAGACCTCGCAGGTGTAGACGCAGAGGAGCACGACGTCCAGGCTGTCCAGCCCATGGTCGCGCAGCCGCGCGTTCAGCGTCGGGATCTCCTTGTACGTCGCCGGCTTCACCCGCTGGGCCAAGCCATTGAACAGCTCAAGATAATTCACTCGTGCACCGCCAGCACGCGGCGCTCGGCGTCGCGCTCGATCCACGCCGGAGCGCGAGGGAGGCCGAGGTGGCGCGCCACCTCCTCCAGCACGCGGCTGCGCTGCGCGGGCGGTGCGATGATCTCGGTGACGCAGGCCTCGCCTTCTCCCGCGATCTCCATGGCCGACGGCAGATAGCGCTGCTCGCGCCAGGGCTGCGAGCCGTCGGCGCGCGCCTTTGCCCAGGCGGCAAAGGCGCCCGGCTCGCCGTCGCTGCCGAGGAGCACGAACTGGCGCGCCTGCACATAGGGCACCACGCAGCGGCGCAGCATCCAGTACGGGCGCGGCTGCCAGTGCGGATCGTGGCGCGCGAGGTAGAGCACCGCCGCCATCACGTCGAGCTCGATGGCCACGCCGGTTGCCCCTCAGCGGCTGCCGATCTCGCCTTCGAGCGCGAGAAAAAACGGTCCGGCCACATTCTGCAGCATGCCCTTGAACGGCAGCATCAGCGGCTCGGCGTGCGACTTGAGGAAGGCTTGCGAATCCTCGAAGCTCGCGAAGTACACGAGGAACTGCACCTGCCGCTGCTTGTGGTTGACGAGCAGCTCTGAGCGCTCGCACAGCGGCGCGAGCAGCGGCTCGAGCGACTCGAAGGCGCGCGCGATCTTCGGCAGCGCGTCGGTCGTGGCGGTAGCGGCGAACTGGACGGCGACGGTCATGGCGGAAGCTCCGGTTCAGGTTACGCCGGGTGCGCCCGGCGTGGCAAGCAGGTTGCGCCGCAACGCGAAGGCCGTGACCTGCGCGATGTTGTGCAGGCCGAGCTTGCGCATCAGGTTCTCGCGGTGCTTGCGCACCGTCGGCACGCTGATTCTCAGCACGCGCGCGATCGACTGGCTCGAGTGGCCGGTCGCGACCATGCGCAAAATCTGCTCTTCCCTCGCGGAGATCGGCGCGTCGGCGTGCTGGCGCGCGCGCACCGGCTCGATCTCCCAATCGGTGGCATCGATGATCTCCAGCGCGTCGGCCTGCGGATCGGCAAACGCCAGCGTGACCTCGGGCCCGAACACCTCGCGCCCGGCGGCAAGGTTCTCGAGCGCCGCGGCGAGCTCGTCGTAATCGCGCACGCCGGCGAGAAAGCCCTCGGCACCGGCGCGAATCGCCGCGCCGATCAGCGCGGCGTCCGGCGATGAGGCGAGCGCGAGCACCCGCGCCCCGCTCTGGCACAGGCTACGAACCAGGTGTTCCACCGGCTCGGCGGCCGTATTCAGATCCACGACGGCGACGTCGGCGCCATGGCTCACGAGCTCGAAGCGCGGCGCGAGGCCCGCGGCAAGCGACGCCGACGCGACGAGCGCGCGCTCGACCACCTGCACGCGCAGGCGGCGCGTCATCGTTTGCCCATCGCGCTCTCGGCGCGCAGCTCTTCGATCCGCGCGGCCAGCCCGCGCACGGCGGCCGGCAGCGAGGCGAGATGCGTCTCGATCGCCGCCGGCGCCTCCGGGGCGTTGAGGTCGAGGCCATCGGGAAACTGGTCGATGCCGATCGACGCCAGCAGATCGCCGTAGGCCTTCTGCAGCGCCGCGTAGGCGCGGTCTTCGCGGATGTCGGCCGCCACGGCGGACACCGCGGCGCGGATGCGCTCGAGCTCGTCGATGGTGTCGAAAGGCACCCGGTCGCGGCGGATCTCGTAGATCGTGCGCCGCACCGCCGACATGCGCTTCGCGAGCTCGTAGTCCTCGTCGAGCACGGCGATCTGCTCGCGCGCGATGTCGACCTGTTCCATCACGGCGAGGCCGAGCGCGAGCCGTCGCACCTCGAACATCGCCACGCCCTGGCGCGCGAGCCGGGTACGCTCGAGCGCCGAGAGCAGGCCGATGATGTTGAACGAATACGACCAGCCGCGCTCGTGCCAGCGGTTGTCCTGCAGGCTCGTCGTGCTGTCGTAGAGCTCGGCGGCGCGCAGGCGAAACGACGGCAGACCGAGCGCGACGGCGCTGATCACATCCAGGTTGCGGTTGCGCGTCGAATAGTCGAGCTCGCGCAGCTCGGAGCGCGTGACGAGCGCGACGTCCTCGAGCGTGGCGCGCTCCATGGCGCCGAGATTGCGAAAGCTGTCCTCCGGCGCGCCCGCGGCGAGCCGCAGTTGGGTGCCGGGATACAGATTCAGCAGCCGCGCGAGCCGCGTGCGCGCCTGCTCGATCTCGATGCCGTAGCTCTTCATCTGCCGCTCGAGCTCGAGCAGGCCGTCCTGGTAGGAAAGCGCCACCACCGGGTCCTGCAGCTTGAGCTCGGCGAGCTGCCGCGAGCGCTTCATCGCTGCCTCGATGTCGCCGGCGATCGCGCGCAGCTCGGACTGGCGCCGCTCGCCGAGCGCCGCGGTCCAGAAGGCGAGGCGCACGTCGTTGACGATGCCGTTGGCGAGGCGCCGCCGGCGCTCCTCCGCGGCGAGCGCATCGTTGCCGGCTTGCCGCGCCCGCACATACGAGATGCCGAAATCGAGCACGCTCCAGGAGAGCTCGAGCGATGAGGTGGTGCGGTCGGTGTCGCCGGGGATCTTGTCCGTGGATGCTCCCGGCGGATTGCGGTGCGTGTAGGCGCGGCTCGCCACGAGCTGCGGCAGCATCGCCAGGTCGGAGAGGTTAACGCTGCCGCGCGCGATCACGCTTTCCAGGTCGGCGATGCGGATGTCGAGGTTGCGCGCCAGCGCGCGCGCGATGGCTTCGTTGAAGCCGATCGGCTGCTCGGCCGGCAGCGCGGCTGCCCGCGTCGCCGCGCGGGCGAGATTCGCCTTGTCGGCGAGCTCGCGCTCCTCGATCGGCCGCGGATGGAATGTGCAGGCGGCGATCAGGCCGGCCGCCGCACCGGCGAAGAGCCAACGCACGCGCTGCCTCAGGCTTGCCGGGGGACGAATTCCCGCTCGAGCATCGAGGTGATCACGGTTCCCTGGGGCTCGACGCAAGGCGCGATCAGGCGCGCGAGCTCGGCATACTGACCGCTCTGGAACGCCGCGCCCGCCTCGAAGCTCTCCCAGTAAAACAGCATCTGCATCTGCAGCGTCGCGTAGCTCGCGAGCAGTCGCGCGCGCACGAAACCGGGCTGGCGCTCGAGCAGCGGCGCCGCCGCCGCGAATGCAGTCTTGATGGATTGCGCCGTCTGCGGGCGCAGCTTGCCCGCAGCCTGGAACACGACCGTCATGGCGCTCCCCCCTTAGAGCGTGGAACGAGCGCCGATTTTAATCGTAGAGCTCGGCGAGCGTGCGGCCTTTGCCGTATCCCGGGTCGCCCGGCCGCTTGCCGCCGGCCTTTACGCGCACCGCGCAATACTTGAACTCGGGGATCTTGCCGAACGGATCGAGCACCGGGTTGGTGAGCAGGTTCGCCGCCGCTTCGTAGTAGCAAAACGGAATGAACACCGAGCCGCGCGGTATGCCGGCGTCGGCGCGTGCGTAGATCGAGATCTCGCCGCGGCGCGACTGCACCGTGACGATCTCCCCCGGTCGCGCGCCGAGCGCGTCGAGATCGAGCGGGTGCAGCGAGGCGACGGCCTCCGGCTCGATCGCATCGAGCGCTCCCGAGCGGCGCGTCATCGCGCCGGTATGCCAGTGCTCGAGCTGCCGCCCGGTGATGAGCACCATTGGATAATCCTTGTCGGGCCGCTCCGCGGCAGGAATGAGATCGGCGGGCACGAATTTGCCGCGCCCGGTCGCGGTGGGGAAGTGCGTCTGGAACACGACCGGCTGGCCGGGATCGCCTTCGTTCTCGCAGGGGTAGGTCACCGACGAATCGCGCTCAAGGCGCTCCCAGGTAATGCCGCGGATCGAGTCCATGCCTTGGCGCATCTCATCCCACACGTCCTTCGGCTGCGCGTAGCGCCAATCCAGGCCGAGGCGCTTTGCCAGCTCGACGATGATCCACAGGTCTTCGCGCGCCTCGCCCGGCGCCTTGAGCGCCCTGCGACCGAGCTGCACCATGCGATCGGTGTTCGTCACCGTGCCGTCTTTTTCGGGCCATGCGCTCGCGGGCAGCACCACGTCGGCGAGGTACGCCGTCTCCGTCAGGAAAATATCCTGCACCACCAGGTGCTCGAGCTTCGCCATCGCGGCGCGCGCATGCTCGAGGTCCGGATCCGACATCGCGGGGTTCTCGCCCATGATGTACATGCCGCGGATCTTGCCGTCGTAGGCCGCG
>DASXRW010000216.1:0-6232 GCA_036506355.1 Burkholderiales bacterium | reverse complement strand
TCGACGAAATAGCCGTAGGCCATGTTCATCGTGTAGAGCGCGACCACCATCAGGAGCGAACTCGCGAGCGGCAGCACGAAGTCGTTCACCTGCCACATCGCCACGTTCAGCGCGACCATCGCCAGCGTACCGGCCACGACGGCGAGCGTTGCCCAGAACGCCGTGAGCAATGGAATCAGCACCGCCAGCGTGACACCGCCGATCAGAAGCAGCGTGGCTTCGGCGCCGTACGTGAACCATGGACGGCGCTTGAACTCCTGGTCGAGCATGCCGGCGATCATGTTGGCGTGCACCTCGACGCCCGGCAGCACGCTGTCGATCGGCGTGGCGCGCAGGTCCTCCAGGGCCGACGCCGTGGCGCCGATCAGGACGATCTTGTCCTTGAGGCTTCCCGGTGGAACGCGGTCTTTCAGTACGTCCACGAGCGGCACGTATTGGAAGCTCGGCTTGCCGCTGCGATAGGGGATGAGCGTAGCCGCGTTGTCATCGACGGGAATCTCGAAAGGCCCGACCTTGAGCGATTCGAGCCGGCGGTCCTTGAAGCCCGGCTGCACCGGCGGCGCCGCGCCGAGCGACTTTGTCAGCAAAGTGCGAAAGACGGCGAGCGACAGTGCTTCGTAGTACTCGCCCTGGAACTCGACGATCAGCGGCACGCGCCGCAGCACGCCATCGCGGTCGAGCAGCGGGTTGATATGGCCGGCGGCGGGCGCGTTCTGCACGTAGATCGGCAGGTTCCCGGTATAGCCCCGCCACTCGTGGAACTCGGCATTGCTGCCGGCGAAGCTGCCTTTGGGCAGCACGGGCTTAGGCAAGGCGTTGACGCGTACCGCCCGATCTTCGCTGTTGAAGTAGTAGCCGAGCACGACCGGCCGGCCTTTCATGCTCGCGGCGAAGCGCGCATCGAAGTCGAGCGTCGGCCGCAACGCTGCGTATGCCGACTGGAACTGCGGCGCATCCTTGAGCTCGCTTTGCGCGAGCCGGTCCAGGACATCGACGCCGGAGCTCGCGTCGCGCTCCGCCCACACCACGTCGAACGCCGCGAGCTGCACGCCATGGCGCTCGAAGAGCTGGTCGACGAGCTCGGCCATCAGGTTGCGGCTCCAGGGCCAGTGGCCGATCTCGCCGAGGCTCTTCTCGTCGATGTCGAGGATGACGATGCGGTTTTCGCGGGCGCGCGGCATCGTCATCGCCAGGCGCGCGTCGTACATGATGTTGTCCAGCTGGGTGACGAAACCGATGCGCTCGGTGCGCAGCGCATCGCCTACGAAGAACAGCGCGATCGCAAGGCCGAGCCCGATCCTTACGATGTGCTGTCTCAGATCGGCCCTTTCAGGCCTGCAGTTGCGACTTCACGCCTTAAGGAAGAATTCCATCTTGATGCCGGCCAGTTCGATGACGTCGTGGTCCTTGAGGGAATGGGGCGCGGCGCCGATTTCCTGGCCATTGACAGCGGGACGCTTCACGCCTTCGACGTGGGTGATGAAGTAGCCCTGCGGCCGGCGCGTGAGCACCGCGACCTGCACGCCGGGCTTGCCGAGGGTAGTGAGCGGCTTGGTGAGCTCGAGTTCCTTGCCGGCGTTGCCGCCCGAGAGCAGCTGGATCGCGCCGAGCGGCTGGCCGCTCGGCTTCGCCGGTGCGGCAGCCGCTGGTGCGGCCGCAGGAGCCGGCGCGGGCGCCGCCTTGGGGCCTGCATCCTTGTCGGCGATGCCGGTGGCCGATGCGCTCGCCGCGGCGGCCTGCACCGCGGCCTGGCGCTGCGCGACGGCGGCCTGCGCGCCGCCGCCGGCGGCAGCGGCCGCAGCCGCCTTCATCGCCGAGGGACGCAGCACCATGGTCTTCTCGAAATCGGCCTTCTCGCCGCTTGCCGCCGGGGCCGCTTCGCCGACGAACTTGAGCTTGTACTTGCCGAGCTCGACGACGTCGTTGTTCTGCAGGAAGTGCTTCTTGATCGGGTTGCCGTTGACGACCGTGCCGTTGGTGCTGCCGAGGTCTTCGAGGAACGAGTCGTTGAGAATCGTGACGATGACGGCGTGCTCGCCGCTCACCGCAAGGTTGTCGATCTGGATGTCGTTGTGGGGCTTGCGGCCGATGGTGGTGCGCTCCTTCGTCAAGGGGATCTCCTTGAGAACGAGCCCATCCATGCTGAGTATCAATTTCGCCATAGGCGGCCCCTACCGGGAGGTTATTTTAACCACGCGAACACCTTGGCCATGACGCCCTTGGCGCCCGGGTACTCCCTGAGGACCCGGACCAGTATAACCGAAACGTTGTCGCGCCCCCCGTTGTCGTTGGCCATCTGCACCAGCTGCTGGGCGGCGAGCTTGAGATTGCCGCCGAGCGTTTGCAGCGTCATGCCGATGTCTTCGTCGTCGACCATGTCGCACAGGCCATCGGAGCACAAGAGATAAATATCGCCCGGCTTGGTCGGGTACTCGTGGATCTCCGGCTCGACCGTCGGATCGATGCCGAGCGCCTTGGTGACGAGATTCTTGTGCGCGGCTTTTTTCGCCTGCTCCGGCGTGATGATTCCCGAGTCGATCTGCTCCTGCAGCAGCGAATGGTCGCGCGTCACCTGCTTGAACTTCCCGTCGCGCGACATGTAGAGCCGCGAGTCGCCGAGATGCGCCACCAGCATGCGGTTGTCGTAGTACAGGCATACCACCAGGGTCGTGCCCATGCCGGCGTACTGCGGCTGGCTCTGCGCCGCCTGGTAGATCGAGGTGTTGGCCTTCAGCACCTGCTCGCGCACCAGGCGCGCGGCGATCTCCTCCTTGTTCTTCTGGTCGACCTCGTAGGGCTTGGCGTTCGACAGGATCTGCCGCATCTCGGTGACGATGACCGTGGTGGCCATGCCGCTCGCGACTTCGCCGGCGTTGTAGCCGCCCATGCCGTCGGCGAGCACTACCAGGCCGTTGGCCGGATCGGCCGCGATCGAGTCCTCGTTATGCGAGCGCACCATGCCCGGATCGGTGCAGGTGGCGATCTCCAGTGTCTGCGTGAGGTCCATGCTCAAAGTTCTAGGTCGACGCCGCCGCTAGCCTTGGTGTCCATTGCGGCGGGCTGCGCGGCGACGCCGGCCGCAGTGGGCACTAAGGCGGCGCGCAGCGCGCCGCCGAAGTGCTCGCCGGTCTGGAAGCGCTCGTCGGGATTCTTGGCGAGCGCGCGCTGCAGGAACTCGGCGAGCCCCGCCGGAACCGTCGCCACGGCGGCGATGTCGGCCGGCGGCTCGTTGGCGATGCGGAACATGAGCTGCGCCATCGACTCGCCGTCGAACGGCAGCTTCCCGGAGAGCATCTGGTAGAGCGTCACGGCCAGGGAGAAGAGATCCGAGCGCCCATCGATCCTCTTGCCGGCGAGCTGCTCGGGCGACATGTAGGAAGGCGTGCCGAGCACCATGCCGGTCTTCGTCTTGGAGCTCGCGGTGAGCCGCGCGATGCCGAAGTCGGTCACCTTCAGCGTGTCCGCCTGCGGGTCGTACATCAGGTTAGCCGGCTTCACGTCGCGGTGCACTACGCCTTCGCGGTGCGCATAGCCCAGCGCGTCGGCCGCACGCGCGATGATCGATACGGTGTTCTCCGCTGGCAGCAGTTGTCCGGGCTTGGTGAAGCGGGCGAGGCTGTCCCCGCGCAAAAGTTCCATCGCGATATAGCAATAATCGTGCTCCTCGCCTGCATCGTAGATGGTGACGATGTTCGGGTGCGACAGCCGCCCCGCGGTCTGCGCCTCGCGGAAAAAGCGCTCCTTGACCTCGGCGAGCTCCTCGGGCTCGAACTCCTGCGCGACCGCGAGCGTCTTGATCGCCACCTCGCGGCCGATCTTCGGATCCTGGCCGAGGTACACCACGCCCATCGCGCCCTTGCCGAGCTCCTTTTCCACCACGAAGCGGCCGAACTTGGGTTTTTCGACCGTCGCATCGAGCTGCAGCGTGCCGCCCGGATGGCTGGCGGCGGCGCCGATCACCACCGTCTCGGCGAGCTGGCGGCTGCGCGCGATCTTCGCCTCGACGTCGCGAAAATCCGGCTTGAACTCGTGCACGTGCCGGAACACGGCTTCGGCCTTGTTGAACTGGCGCTTCCTCTCGAAGTCCAGGCCGAGGCTATAGAGGTTCTCCAGCACGGCCTCGGCGCGCGGCACCTGCCGGAACTTGTCCCAGGCGAGATCGAGCTGTCCTTGCCCCTGGTAGGCGAGCCCGAGCATGCGGTTCGACTCGGCGGAGCTCGCGTCGGCGTCGAAGCGGGCGCGCTCGGTCATGATGAAGCGCTTCGAGGCGAGGGCGACATGGCCAAGGACGAGCAGCGCCGCCGGCGCCATGAGCTGCAGCCACAGCCCGGCATTCATCATCAGCACGAAGTGCGCCGCAACCAGAACGGCTAGGCTCGCCGCGGTCGCGACCAGTGCGGCGCCCGCCCTCAGGCGAGGCAAGAGCACCACCAGGTAAAGCGCCACCAGAAGCAAAGCGCCCAGCTCGGCGAAGCGCGCCCAGCCCGGCACCACGAAGAAATGTTCCTGCAGGAGCGACGAGACGACCTGCGCTTGCAGCGCGACCGCGGGCATCGCCGGATGCACCGGCGTCACGAACAGGTTCGCCACGCCGGCCGCGGTCGGCCCGACGAGCACGATCTTGTCGCGGTACTTCTCCGCGGCGATCTTGCCGTTCACGACGTCGAAGAACGAGTCCTCGGCAAACGGCGCGCGCTCGCCGGCGTACTTGTAGAACGCCGTCTGCATGCGCGTCTCCGCATCGGTGCGCGCGTAAAGATCGCCGATGCGCACGCCACCTGAGGTGACGCGGATGTCCTTGGGCGCGAGGTTCAGGCTCCGCGCGACCAGCAGCGCGGAGAGCGACGGATACGCTTCGTCGTAGTGCGACACGACCAGCGCCTCGCTGCGGATGGCGCCATCGACATCGGGAACGACGTTCAAGTGCCCGAGCGCCGCGGCCGCCTTGCCGTATCCCTCGAGCGCCGAGATCGCCAGCGCGGAGCTGCGGGTCGGCGAGGCTCCCGCCTCGATGCTCACCGCATTGCGCCGGATGAAGGGCGCGAGCGCCTGGTCCGCCCGGCCGCGCGGCGCCTCGAGCACGAACAGGATCGGCAGCACCACGTTGCCCGCGCGCTCGATGGCTGCGGCGAGCTTGCGATCGGTGTTGAACTCCTCCTGCGCCTCCTTCAATAGTGTGAGCGTGGGACCGGGAGCCTGTCCCTCCGCGGGCGCCGACACGTCCATGAGCTTCGCCAGCGTGCGGTTGATCTTTTCGTTCTCGGGCTCGGCGAAGAACACGAGGTAGCCGATCGCGCGCGCCTTCGCCTGCACCAGGAGGTCGATCATTCTGGCGTGCGTATCGCGCGGCCACGGCCAGCGGCCGATGTTGTCGATGCTCTGCTTGTCGATCGCGATGACCGCGATCTTGTCGGAAGGCGTGCGCGAGGCGGCGGCGAGCGCCGCGTCGTAGGCCTTGCGCTCGAGGCCCGGCACGAGGTCGCTCATCGAGTTGAACAGCGCGAACAGCGCCACGACGAGCACGCCGAGGAACCAGTCGGCCTTCCAGAAACCCGATTGCATGCGGCCTGCGCCCCCCTTGTTGTTCCGCGAAAAAATTCTACGCTACGGCCTCATCGGAAACTGAGGCCGAGCGTGCGGTCACAACTCCCCTTAAAACAGCAGCCTGAGGTGCATTGTTGCAGTCGAACATCAGCCGCGTCAAATGTTTACGCGAGTTTTCGGCTCACGAGCCGAGCACGGCTCCGGCCTTGATCTGGCCCGCGCCGAGGAGCTCCGCGGCGGTGACTTTTTTCCCCTCGCCGAGCTTGGCTCGCAGCACTTCGATGCGCCCGCCCTGGGCGCTCACCTGGAAGCTCTTGTCCGTAACTTCAACCACTTCGCCAATTTTGCCCTTCACCGCGCCGAAGGTGCGCACCAAGTGCTTGCGCGCATCGAAGATCTGCAATTCCTGGCCGGCGAGCGTGGTCCAAGCCCCCGGCGCCGGGTTGCAGCCGCGAATCGTGTTGTAGATGAAGTCGACGTGGTTCGCCCAGTTGAGGCGCGCTTCGGCTTTGCGGCACCAACCCTCGTAGCTCGCCTGCGACTCGTCCTGCACCAGTTCGCGGTGCTTGCCCGCGACGACCAGGTCCGCCGCCTCGAGCATCGCCTTCACGCCCATCGCGAACAGGCGGTCGAAGTACACCGTGCCGAGCGTGTCGTCGGGCCCGATCGGCGTCTCCTTCTGCAGGAT
>DASXRW010000215.1:0-9877 GCA_036506355.1 Burkholderiales bacterium | reverse complement strand
ATGTTTCCCGCGCGCAGTTCCGCCCAGTACTTCCAGGTATCCGACCCCGAGCCGAGCGTGTTTTCCCGCCAGTGGCCGGTGAGCATCGGCCCGGCCGGCATGTAGATCGCCGGCAGGTTCATGCTGATCGCCCCCATGACGAGCGCGGGGGTGGTCTTGTCGCAGCCGCCCATGAGCACTGCGCCGTCCGCGGGATAGGAGCGCAACAGCTCCTCGGTCTCCATGGCGAGGAAGTTGCGGTACATCATGGTCGTCGGCTTCTGCATCACTTCGGCGAGCGACATGGCGGGCATCTCGACCGGGAAGCCGCCCGCCTGCCACACGCCGCGCTTCACTTCCTCGACGCGCTGCTTGAAATGCGTGTGGCACGAATTGATGTCCGACCAGGTGTTGATGATCGCGATCACCGGCTTGCCGGCGTAGTCGCTGCGGTCGTAGCCCATCTGCGCGGTGCGCGAGCGGTGCCCGAACGCGCGCAGATCGGGCACGCCGTACCAGCGGTGGCTGCGAAGCTCCTCCGGCTTCTTGCGCATCGGTCGACTCATTTAGTCAAACTTCGCGCCCGATTCCTTCACCACCTTGGCCCACTTCGCCTGCTCGGTGCGCAGCCAGTTGCCGAGGCTCTCCGGCGTGCCGGTACGCACTTCGGTGCCCTGCTTGGCGAAGCGCTCCTTCATTTCGGCGGAGCTCAGCACGCGGATCAGCTCGGCGTTCAGCTTCGCCATGGTGTCGCGCGGCAAGCCGGCCGGGCCGACCACGCCCTGGAAGGATCCGGTCTCGAAGCCCGGCAAGCCTTGCTCCGCCACCGTCGGCGTGTCAGGTGCAGACGGCACGCGCTGCGCGCTCGAGATGGCGAGCGCTCTCATGCGACCGCCTTGCACCGTCGGCCACGTGGCGAGCATGCCGTTGAAGAGCACATCGGCTTGCCCGGCGGCGACGGCAGCGACCGCGTCCGAGCCGCCCTTGTACGGAATGTAGGTCCATTGCACACCGGTGCGCTGGGCGAATTCGATGCCCGCAAGATGCGGCGCGCCGCCGATGCCGGAGATCGCGAAGTTGAGCTTACCGGGCTGCGCCCTGGCCATCGCGATCAGCTCGCGCACGTCCTTCACCGGCACGCTGGGATGCACGGCGAGCACGTGCGGCGAGTAGGAAACCATCACGACAGGACTGAAATCCTTCGCCGGGTTGAACGGCAGCTGCG
This sequence comes from Burkholderiales bacterium, assembly GCA_036506355.1. Lineage (GTDB taxonomy): Bacteria > Pseudomonadota > Gammaproteobacteria > Burkholderiales > SG8-39 > SCGC-AG-212-J23. The sequence continues at coordinate 8,673 of DASXRW010000215.1, read as the reverse complement.
GATAGACGCTGGCGCTGATCACGAGGCCGCCGAGATCGGTGAGCAGAAGCGTGTAGCCGTCCGGCGCGCTCTTGGCGACGAAATCGGCGCCGACGTTGCCGTTGGCGCCGGGCTTGTTCTCGACCACCACCGGCTGGCCCCAGGCCTCGGAGAGCTTCGGCCCGATCTGTCGCGCGAGGATGTCGGAGGTGCCGCCCGCGGCGTACGGCACGATGATGCGGATGGGCTTCGAGGGATAGGGCTGTGCGTGCGCGGCCGAAAGGAGCGCGCAGGCGAGTACCGCGAAAAGAGGTCGCATAGTTCTTAGTCTAAACTGCCGGCCTCGCCTCAGGAGGAAGTGAATGTTTTGGCTCTCTCGCTGCGCGGCGGTCGCCGCGGGCTTGATCGTGGCGTGCGCCGCCTGCGCCCAAAGTTTTCCGTCCAAGCCGATACGCGTGGTCATTCCGTTCGTCGCCGGCGGCTCTTCCGACATCGTCGGCCGCGCGATCGGCTCGAAGTTCCAGGAGCTTCTCGGTCAGCCGGCGGTGGTCGAGAACAAGCCCGGCGCGAACGGCGCGATCGCGGCGGAGTTCGTCGCCAAGGCCGAGCCCGACGGCCACACCATCCTGGTGGGCTCGATCGGCGTGTTCTCGATCAACGCCGCGCTCTTCAAGGACCTGCGCTACCAGCCGGTGCGCGACTTCGCGCCGCTCACTCTCGCCGTGACCACGCCGAACGTTCTCATCACGCGGCCGGACCTGCCGGCGAATTCGCTGCAGGAGCTCGTCCAGCTGGCAAAGAAGAATCCGGGGCGCCTGTCGTACTGTTCCAGCGGCACCGGCTCGTCCGATCATCTGACGGCGGAGTTGCTCAAGCAGATGTCGGGCACCTTTGCCGTGCATGTCCCGTACCGCGGCGGGGCAGCCTGCCAGACCGACATCATGGGGAGCCAGGTCGACTATTCCTTCCAGAATCTCGGCGCGGTGACGAACTACATCAAGGCCGGGCGGATGAAGGCGCTCGCCGTCACGGCGAAGACGCGCCACGCGCAACTGCCCAATGTCCCGAGCGTGCCCGAAGCGGGTTTCCCCGACCTGGTGGTTACCTCATGGCAGGCGGCAGCGGCGCCCGCGAAAACGCCGCGCGAGGTAGTGGCGCGGCTGCACGATGCGACGGTGAAGGCGCTGCGCTCGCCGGACATCGCCGAGCGCATGAACCAGATCGGCTTCGACGTCGTCGCGAGCACGCCGGAGGAATTCGGCAGGTTCATGCGCGAGGAGGTCGAGCGCTGGACGCGCGTGGTGCAAAAGGGAGGCATCCAGCCCGAGTGATGGACACCCTGTTCAAACAGAAGCCGCTCGAGCGCGCCATCGAGGCGGTGGTGGCCGCCGGCGGCAGCGAGGCGCGCGAGGCGCGTCTCGTCGCCGAGAACCTCGTCACCGCCAACCTGCTCGGGCACGACTCGCACGGCATCGGCATGATCCCGCGCTACATCGACGCCGTGCTCGAAGGCGGCCTTGCGCCCAACCAGCATCCGAAGGCGACTCTCGACGTCGGCGCGCTGCTCGCGCTCGATGGCTGCAAGGGCTACGGGCAGGTGATCGGCCGCGAGGCCATGCAAATGGCGATCGAGCGCGCCAAGCGGCAAGGCTCCTGCGTGATGGCGCTCGGCAATACGCACCACCTCGGGCGCATCGGACACTGGGCCGAGATGGCCGTGGCCGAGGGACTGGTGTCGCTGCATTTCGTCAATGTCATCTCGCATGCGCGCGTCGCGCCTCACGGCGGACGCGACGCGCGCTTCGGCACCAATCCCTGTTGCATCGGCATCCCGCTGCCGGGGGAGCCGCCGTTCATCCTGGACTACGCGACGAGCGCCGTGGCGCAGGGGAAGATGCGCGTCGCGCATAACAAGGGCGAAAAAGTGCCGCCAGGGCGGCTCATCGACCCGGAAGGGCATCCGACCGAAGACCCGCGCTACGCCGTCATTCCCCCCTTCGGCGCGATGCTCGCCTTCGGCGAGCACAAAGGCTACGGCATGGCGATCGCTTGCGAGCTGCTCGGCGGGGCGCTCACCGGCGGCGGCACCTGGCATTACGAGGAATCGAGCAAGCAGCGCGTGATGAACGGCATGCTGGTGGTCGTGATCGATCCGAAGCGCCTGGGCACTACCGCTGCTTTCGAGCGCGAAGCGCGCCTGTTCCTCGATTGGCTGCGCAAATCGCGCCCGGCGCCCGGCTTCGACCATGTGCGCATTGCCGGCGAGCCCGAGCGCGAGATGCGTGCAAGGCGCAGCCGCGACGGCATTCCGGTGGATGACACCACCTGGCAGGAAATCCAGCGCGCGGCGGACAAGGTGAAGCTCGCGCGCGAGCGACTGCAGGCCCTCGCCCGGGGCGAGTGAGCACCGAGGCAGCCCTCCACTGGTTCCTCGCCTGGGGTCGCGCCGCGCGCTTCGCGTTCGCGGTGGTGGCCGCGGTGCTCTCGCCCAAGCTCTACACGCCACGTGCGCGCATGGCGACGGTGCGCCAAATCTATTTCACTGCCTGGCAGGTGCTTCCGGGATTCACGCTGTTTGCCACGCTCCTGGGACTGGTGGTGGTGGAGATCACGTTGCGCACCGCGTGGCAGTTCGGCCTCGAGCAGTACGCGCTGGAGCTCATCTTCCGCGCACTGGTGCTGGAGCTGATGCCGCTCCTTACGGCGCTCTTCGTCGCCTTGCGCTCCGGCGCCGCGATCAGCACCGAGATCGCGCTCATGCGCATCGCGGGCGACTTCCACGATCTCGCCAGTGCCGGCATCGAGCCTTTCGAGCGCGAGTTCGTACCGCGCGTGGCAGCCGCCGCGGCCTCCGTGTTTGCGCTCACCACGCTCGCCTGCGTGTTCGTGCTCGCGCTTTCCTATCTCCTGATGTACGGGCCTTCGCCGTGGGGTTTCGATGCGTTCACGCGCACGGTCGCGCGCGTCTTCACGCCGCTCGCGCTTGGCGGCCTTGGCGTGAAATGCGTGGCTTTTGGCGCCGTGGTCGCGGTGATCCCCATATCGGCGGGACTGGAAGCGACGCGCGATCCGCGGTCGGTGCCGGTCGCGGTGATGGGCGGAATGGTGCGGCTGTTCTTCGCGCTCGGACTGATCGAGATCCTTGCGCTTGCTCTGAAGTACGTTTGAACCGCGCTCAGCCGGACTTCAGCGTGTAGCCCTTGTCGCGCATGCAGTCCTGCACGCGCTGGCCTTGTTGGAGTTGCCGATCCGCGTCGCCATAGGCCCCGGCAGGCGTCTGCACGCCGACGCCGGTCGGCGCGGAGCGCACTTCGACCGAGTTCGATGTCGTGCGCGGCGAGGGCAGGCCGGGGACCGCCTGCGCCGCGGCGTTGCAGGCTCGCAGGTCGGCATCGACGCTAGCCGTCGTGGCGCCGGGTTTGTCCCACTGCGCGCTCGAGCACCCCGCCACCAGCAATACGCAAAGCCACTTTTTCATGTCAGCCGCCGTTTCAGGTCGGGCATGTACTTGCCCACGACGGATTGTGCCGCCGCCAGTGTTACACCGGCAACGAAAGCCACCCCGAGGCTGCCGAACGGATGTCGCGCGCGCAGCCCGGGTCGGACGGGCGGCACCGGCTCGTTTGCCGCCGGCATCGGCTGCGGGTACGCCTTGGGCTCAATTGCCGGCGCGGGCTGCGCCTCGAAGCGGCGCGAACCGTGTTCCCGCGCGTACACCCAGGTGAATTCGGCGCCGAAGAGGAAGATCTGCGCCGAGTAGTACACCCACACCATCATCACGACGAGCGAGCCCGCTGCGCCGAAGGGGGAGGCGACGCTGCTCTTGCCCAGGTACAGGCCGATCAGCAGCTTGCCGACGGCGAAGAGCACCGCAGTAACCGCCGCGCCGATCCACACGTCGTGCCAGCCGACGTGGACGCGAGGGATGAACTTGTAGATGAGCGCAAAGAGCACGGTGGTGAGGCCGAAGCTCAACGTGGTTTCGAGCGCATGGAGGACGATCGCGGCGGGGCCCCACCACTTCCCCAAGGCGGCGATGGCGGCGCTCAGCACGAGCGACACGGTGAGGAGAAAGGCGATGCCGAGGATCATGCCGAAGGAAAGCAGGCGCGTGTGCAGCAGGTTCCACCAGCCTTTGCTCTGGACGCGCGCCGGCGCGCGCCAGATGCGGTCGAGGGCGTTCTGCAGCTCTCCAAACACCGTGGCGGCGCCGAGCAGCAGCGTAAACACTCCGACGATGGTCGCCACGATGCCTTGCGCGGGGCGATCCGCGGCCCGCAGCACGCTTTCCACCGCTTTCGCGCCGTCGGCGCCGATCAGGGCGGCGAGCTGGCCGAAGATCTCGCCACGCGCCGCCTCGGGGCCGAACACGAGACCCGCGATGCCGATGACGATGAGGAGCAGCGGCGCGATGGAAAACAGCGTGTAATAGGAGAGCGCTGCGCCCATGCTCGGCGCGTAATCGCCGGTCCAGGCGGCGGCGGTCTCCTTGAGGAGCTTGAGCGTCGGCTTGGCGGAAAGCCGCATACGGCGGCCTTTGATGCAATCTCCGCGCCCGGGGGCCTCGAGGGCCGGTCGCTATAATCAAAACAAAGAGTTAGTTCATGGAACGCGACAGCGCCCAAACGTCGGTCCCGAAGAACCTGCAATTCCGCGTCGGCCTGCTCGTGGGGCTCGCGGTGGTGCTCGGCGCGGGATTCGTGACCTACGCGCTCTATGCGCGCGGCGTGTTCGAAGACACCCAGCGCCTTACGCTCGTCGCGGAAAACGCCGAAGGCGTCGGCATCGGCATGGATCTCTCCTTCTCGGGCTTTCCGATCGGCCGCGTCCAGCGCCTGGCGCTCGACGAGCAGGGGCGCGCGCGCATCGACATCGACGTGCCGCGCAAGGATGCGCACTGGCTGCGCGAGACCACGATCTTCACCCTCGAGCGCGGACTGGTCGGCGCGGCACGCATCAGGGCGTACACCGGGAACCTGCGCGACCCGCCGCTCGCCGATGGCGCGGTGAGAAACGTGTTGCGCGGGGATACGTCCGAAGAGATTCCGCGCATGGTGGCCACGCTGCGCAACGCACTCGAAAACGTGGAACAGATGACCGCCTCGGGCGGCAATCTGCAGACGGCCCTCGGCGACGTGCGCTCGATCACCGGGCGAGCCGCCGGCCGCTACGGCGTTCTCGGCATGCTGCTCGGTAATGAGGACGATGCACGCAAGCTCGTCGCGACACTGGATCACGCCAACGCCATCCTTGCTTCGGTCGATTCGCTCGTCGGCAAGACCGACAAGCTGGTGCTGAAGACCGAAGAGCGCCTCTTCGCCCAGGGCGGCGTAATGGACGGCACGGCGCGCGCGGTCGAGCAGCTGAATAGCCTGCTCGCCGACGCGCAGGCGAGCCTGAAGCGCGCCGATCGCATCCTCGCCGACGCCGAGGCGACGAGTGGCAACGCCAAGGCCGCCACCGCCGACCTTGGCGCACTGCGCGCCGAGGTCGACGCAAGCGTGCGCAAGATCTCCAGCCTGATCGACGAAATCAACCGCAAGTGGCCGTTCGAGCGCAAAACCGAAATCCGGCTGCCGTAGCGGCAGCGGCGCTGCTCGTTGCGGCCTGCGGTGGCAGTCCGCCAGCGCCCGAGTGGCAGTCGAACGCTTCCGACGCGCTGCAATCGTTCCAGCAGCGCTATCTCACTGGCGATACGAAGGGCGCGGACACCGAGTTCCTGCGCGCGCGTTCCGAGCTCACGGCGACGGGGAGGGCCGACCTCGTTGCGCGCGCGGAACTCGTGCGTTGCGCGGCGCGCGTGGCGAGCCTCGTGCTGGAGCCGTGCAGCGGCTTCGAGGCGCTGCGCGAGGGCGCCGGACCCGAGGAGCTCGCGTACGCCGACTATCTGGAGGGACGCGTCCCACGACCGGCTTCGACCGAGCCGCTGGCGCGTCTGGTCGCCTACAGCGTGCAATTGCGCGCCGGCGCGATCACGCCGCAAGGCATCGCAGCAGCGGTCGACATTGCCTCGAGCCAGGGCTGGCGCCGGCCGCTGCTCGCGTGGCTCGGCGTTCAGCTTAAGCGCGCGCAGGACGCGGGCGACAGCGAAACGGCGGCCCGCCTGAAGCGGCGCATCGAACTCGTCTCCGGCTAGAATTCCTCCCCCTGCGAGGAGGCGTAATGCCCAAGAAGTCCCGGTCCCCGGAGCCCAAGCGCGTTCGTCCGGACGACATCGATCCGCACTACCGCTGGGACCGGCCGCTGCAGGCGCCGGGCCGCACGCAGGTCGACTTCGAAGAGCGCGTCAACTTCCGCCGGCTGCACGATTACCGGCTCGCGCGCGTGCGCGCCGCGCTCGCGCACTCGGGCCTCGGTGCGCTGCTCTCCTTCGACCAGCACAACATCCGCTATACGACGAGCACCGTGATCGGTGAATGGGCGCGCGACAAGCTGACGCGCTATTCGCTCATCACCGGCAACGGCGATCCGTACATCTGGGACTTCGGCAGCGCGGCGCGCCACCACAAGCTCCACGCGCCGTGGCTGCACGCCGACCACTGCCGCGCCGGACTGCTCGGCCTGCGCGGCGCGACCGGCGGCGATATCACGCTCTTTCGCGAGGCGGCGAAGGAAATCCGCGCCATCCTGGAAGAGGAGGGCGTGGCCGACATGCCGCTTGGCGTGGACGTGGTCGAGCCGCCTATGCTTTTTGAATTACAAAAAGAAGGCATCGAGGTGCGCGACGGCCAGCAGGTGATGCTCGAAGCGCGCGAGGTGAAGAACATCGACGAGCTGACGCTGCTCAACATGGCCGCCGCGATGGTCGACGGCGTCTATCAGGACATCGCCGAAGCCTTGAAGCCCGGCATACAGGAATCGCAGATCGTGGCGCTCGCCACCAAGCGCCTCTACGAGATGGGCGCCGACTGCGTCGAGGCGATCAACTCGATCTCAGGCGAGCGCTGCAGCCCCCACCCGCACAACTTCACCGACCGGCTGATCCGCCCGGGCGACCAGGCGTTCTTCGACATCATCCAGTCGTTCATGGGCTACCGGACCTGCTACTACCGCACCTTCAACGTCGGCCGCGCCACGAGCGCACAGCGCACGGCGTACAAGAAGGCGCGCGAGTGGATGGACAAGGCGATCGAGCTCCTCAAGCCCGGCATGTCGACCGACCAGATCGCGCGCGCGCTGCCCCAAGCGAAAGACATCGGCTTTGCGAGCGAGATGGATGCCTTCGGCCTCAATTTCTGCCACGGCCTCGGTCTCGGGCTGCACGAGCGGCCGCTGATTTCGCGCCTCACGTCGCTGCGCGAGCCGATCGAGCTGAAGGCCGGCATGGTGTTCGCGGTGGAGACCTATTGCCCGGCGACCGACGGCGTCTCGGCCGCGCGCATCGAAGAAGAGGTGATCCTGACGCCGAGGGGCGCGCAGATCATCTCGCTTTATCCCGCAGAGGAACTTCCCATTGCCAACCCCTACTAGCAAACTCGGCTGGGTCGGCACCGGCCGCATGGGCTTCGAGATGGCCGGCCGCCTCGCGAAGGGCGGCTGCGACATCGCGGTATGGAACCGCACCCGCGCCAAGGCCGAACCGCTCGGCAAATACGGCGCCAAGATCGTCGATGCGCTCGGCGAGCTCGCCAGCCGCGACATCGTGTTCTGCATGGTGTCGACGTGGGACGACGTGAAGTCGGTGATGCAGCAGCTGCTCGCGGGCGAGCAGAAGCCGAAGATGGTGGTCGAATGCTCGTCGATCTCGCTCGAGGGCTCGGCCGAGCTGCGCAAAATGCTGAGCGCGAAGGGCGTCGAGTATCTTGCGGCGCCGGTGAGCGGCAACGCCAAGGTGATCAAGGCGGGCAAGCTCACCATCGTCGCCTCCGGCCCCAAGAAGGCCTATGAGCAGGCGCGGCCGTTTCTCGACATGCTCGGCACCGGCTCGAGCTACGTCGGCGAGGGCGAGCTCTCGCGCATCGCAAAGATCTGCCACAACGTGATGCTCGGCGTGGTGATCCAGAACCTTTGCGAGATCACCATACTTGCTGAGAAGGCCGGCATGCCGCGGCACGCGTTCCTCGACTTCCTCAACAAGAGCGTGATGGGCTCGATGTTCACCCGCTACAAGACGCCGGCGCTGGTGAATCTCGATTTCCACGTCACGTTCACGCCGAAGCTGCTGCGCAAGGACCTCGACCTCGGACTCGACGCGGGCCGCAGTCTCGAGGTGCCGATGCCGCTGACTTCCATCACCCGCGATCTCTTGCAGCAAATGATCGGGCAGGGCATGACGGAAGAGGATTTCTCCACGCTGCTGCTCATGCAGGCGAAGGCGTCGGGCCTCGAGCTCAAGCCGGAGAACGTGCCGGTGAGCGACGGACTGAGCTGATGTACACCGCCACCGCGGACGTGGTGCTACCGACGACGATCATCGGCTCGCTGCCTCGGCCGGGTTGGTATACGCAGAACCTCGGCAGTCGCGACTTCCGCGAGGCGATGGTCGATCGAGCGTATCGCGAGCAGTATCTGGACGCGGTGTCCGTGTACATGCGGGATCAGGAGGTCGCCGGCCTCGACATCGTCACCGATGGCGACTGCCGCTTCGACGCCGATGTCGCCGGCCACAACTGGTTCTCCTATGCGCCGCTGCACATGGAGGGTTTCGCCGGCGCGCGGCCGTACGGGGTGAAGGGCGGGCTCGCCGGAATCCCG
>DASXRW010000214.1:0-8066 GCA_036506355.1 Burkholderiales bacterium | reverse complement strand
GAACTGATGCGCCTCGCCATGCAGCGCCTGCAGACCGCCTCGAGCCTTAAAGCTGCTCCCGAGCCGAGCGCGCCGCAGCGCCTGCCGGGCGAGATCGAGCGCGCGCTGCAGGTGCTCGAAAAGGCCGATGCCGCCCGCCTGGGCGCCGGCGTGAAACAGCTGCTCAAACGCCTGCAGCGCATCGCGAAAAAGTTACACTAGGACGATGGCGACGGATCGCGCGAGTTATCGTGATTTCCACCGGCGCTCGCTCGAGGACCGCGAGGGCTTCTGGGCCGAGCAGGCGGAGCTGATTCACTGGCGCCGTCCCTACCAGCAGGTGCTCGACTATTCGCAGCCGCCGTTCGCGCGCTGGTTCGTGGGCGGGCAGACCAACCTCTGCCATAACGCGATCGACCGGCACCTCGCCGCGCGCGCCGAGCAGAAGGCGCTGGTATGGATCTCCACGGAAGTCAACGAGACCCGCAGCTTCACCTACCGCGAGCTCCATGCCGAGGTGAATCGCGTCGCCGCGATGATGCAGTCGCTCGGTGTGAAGCGTGGCGAGCGGGTGATCATCTACATGCCGATGATCCCGGAAGCCGCGTTCGCCATCCTGGCCTGCGCGCGCCTGGGCGCGATTCACTCGGTGGTATTCGGCGGCTTCGCCGCCGCGAGCCTCGCGGCGCGCATCGACGATGCGCAGCCCGCGCTGATGATCACCGCCGACGGCGGCAGCCGCATGGGGAAGCCCGTGCTGTACAAGTCGCTGGTCGACGAATCGCTCAAGGCGGCCAGGCATCCGCCGAAGAAGGTGCTCATCTTCCGGCGCGGGCTCGATCCGAATATGCCGAGCGTCGCGGGACGCGACGTCGACTGGGCGACGCTCGCGAAGGATCACGCTGGCGCGAGCGTGACCTGCGCCTGGCTCGAGTCGAACGAACCTTCGTACATTCTGTACACCTCCGGCACTACCGGGAGGCCGAAAGGCGTGCAGCGCGATGTCGGCGGCCACGCCGTCGCGCTCACCGCGTCGATGAAGCACCTTTTCTGCGGCGAGCCGGGCGAGACCATGTTCACCACCTCCGACATCGGCTGGGTGGTCGGTCACTCGTACATCATCTACGCGCCGCTCCTCGCGGGCATGACCACCATCATGTACGAGGGCGTGCCGATCCGGCCCGACGCCGGCGTGTGGTGGAAGATCGTGCAGGACTACAAGGTGTCGGTGATGTTCTCGGCGCCCACCGCGATCCGCGTGCTGAAGAAGCACGACGTCTCCTATCTGCGCAAGTATGACGTCGCGGGCCTGAAGCATCTGTTTCTCGCCGGCGAGCCGCTCGACGAGCCGACGCACAAGTGGATCACCGAATCGCTCGGCCGGCCGGTGATCGATCACTACTGGCAGACCGAGACGGGCTGGCCGCTGCTCTCGGCGCATCCGGGCGTCGAGAAGACGCCGCTCAAGATGGGCTCGCCGAGCTTCCCGGTGTACGGCTACGACGTGCGGCTGCTGCACGAGCAGACCGGCAAGCCCGTCGCCGACGGCGAAAAAGGCGTCGTCGCCATCGCGCCGCCGCTGCCGCCGGGCTGCATGTCGACCGTCTGGGGCGATGACGAGCGCTTCGTCAACACGTATTTCCACGATTTCAAAGACCAGCTCATCTACTCCACGTTCGATTGGGGCATCCGCGACAAGGACGGCTATTACTTCATCCTCGGGCGCACCGACGACGTGATCAATGTCGCCGGCCATCGCCTGGGCACGCGCGAGATCGAGGAAGCGGTGAACATGCATCCGAACATCGCCGAATGCGCGGTCGTCGGCGTCGCCGACGAGCTCAAGGGTCAGATGCCGCTCGCCTTTGCCGTGCTGAAGGATGCATCGCGCACGACGTCCGCCGAGGAGGTGATGCAAACGGTCGACAAGCAGCTCGGCGCGATCGCCCGCCCGAAGGCGGTGCATTTCGTTACGCTGCTGCCGAAGACCCGCTCGGGCAAGACGCTGCGCCGCTCGATCCAGGCGCTCGCCGAAGGCCGTGACCCGGGCGATCTCACCACCATCGAAGATCCCAACGCCCTGGAACAGATCAAAAAGGCCCTGCACCGATGAAGATGCGACCGATGCTCACGCTCGAGGACTGCAAGAAGATTTCCGCCGCCGCCGAGGCGGAAGCAAAGAAGAACAGCTGGAACGTGTGCATCGCGATCCTGGACGACGGCGGACACCTGCTGCATCTCGCGCGCATGGACGGCGCGACGCCGGCCAATGCGCGCATCGCGCTGGAGAAGGGGCGCACCGCCGCCGAGACGCGGCGCTCGACCGCCAACTGGCAGGAGCGGGTGCAGAAGCGCGCCGAGCTACTGCGCATGCCCGGCGTGACGCCGGTGCAGGGCGGCCTGCCGATCGTCCTGGACGGCACCTGCGTCGGCGCGGTCGGCATCTCCGGCGTGCAGTCGCACGAGGACGAGCAGATCGCCGCGGCCGGAATTAGGGCACTCGGTTAAGTGTTCATCTAGCGGTTTATCCACTCAGAGGAGGGGTCATGTCTTTGCAAGCGTGGTTGCGTACGAGTTTTGCGGCCTTATTGGCCGTCTTCATGGCAAACGTTGCCGCCCAGCAGCCGATGTATGGCGCGCCGGTCTCGGTCGAGAACGCCAAAAAGGTCGCTGCCGCGGCGCTCGCGGAAGCGCGTAAGAACAACTTCAATATGGCTCTGGCGGTAGTGGACCCGGCTGGGAATCTCGTTTACTTCGAACGCATGGACAGCGTGCAATACGGCAGCATTGCCATCGCGCAGGACAAGGCGCGCGCGGCGGCGCAGTTCAGGCGCTCGACGAAAAGCGTGTACGACGAGGTGGAGAAGGGTGGCGCCGGGCTGCGCTACCTCAGCTTGCGGGGGTTTGTCGCCTCAGAGGGCGGCGAGTTGCTGATGCAGGACGGCAAGGTCATCGGCGCGATCGGAATGTCGGGCGGCAGCGGCGCGCAAGACGGACAGTGCGCGCGTGCCGGCGTGGCCGCGCTTAAGTAACCCTCAGTGCTCGCCTGTCGCTCGCAAGTAGCCGTCGAGCGCCGGGCTGATGTTCGGCGCAAACAGCTCCGCGACGTCCACGCGGCGTCGCGTGAGCTGCTGCTCGTCGAGATACTGCACTAAAGCTTCCAGCGTCGGCCGGCTGCCTTCGATCGAGTAGTCCCAGGCGATCTCGCGGCTGCGCTCGATCTCGTCGATCACCCAGGGCAGGCTCACCGTGAGTGCATCGGTGTCGTACATGTGCCTTTGCGCCACGTCGCGCGCACGCGTGAAGGCGCGGTACAGGCTCACCGCGAGCCAGGGGTTGGCGTCGTAGATGGCCTTGCGCAGCACGAGCGTGTGCATGATCGGAAAGATCTTCGTCTTGCGGTAATAGGCGAGCTCCACCTGCCGGAAGTCCGGGAACAGGCGTTTCACGCTCGTGCCAAGCCCCTTCGGGATCATCACCGACATCAGCGCGTCGATCTCGGCGCGCTCGAGCATCCGCTCGAGGGTCTTTTCACCAGCGAGGACTTCGATGCGCACATCCCGCGGCTGCGTGATCGCGCGGATTGGCCGGCCGACGACCCACTCGAGCTCGTGCGGCTGCACGGCGTACTCGTGCTGCAGGAAGCCGCGCGTCCACACGGCTGCCGTCATCTGGTAGTCGCCGACGCCGATGCGCTTGCCTTTCAGCTCGCGCGGTTCTCGAATGGCCGCATCCGCGCGCACATAGAGAGCGTTCTGCCGGAACACGCGCGACGGGAACACCGGGATCGCGATGAATCGCGTATCGCCTTCCGAGCGCAGGATGCTGTAGGAGGAGAGCGACATCTCGGAGGCGTCGAACTCCTCGTGGTTCAGCATGCGCCAGAAGGTCTCGCCGGGTCGCAGCGCGAGGTAGGTGAGCTCATCCACGCCCTCCACGCGCACGCGGCCGTCGATCAGCGCCTGGGTGCGATCGTAGCCGCCGCACGCCAATGTCAATCGCATGCGATGAAGTATATTCGCCGGCATGCCCCGCGTACTCATCGCCGGTGGCGGCATCGGCGGCCTCACCGCCGCGCTCGCGCTGCTCCGCGCGGGCATCGACGTCGAGGTCTACGAGCAGGCGCAGGAGCTGAAGGAGGTGGGTGCGGGCGTGCAGCTCGCCGCGAACGGCACCCGGGTGCTCTACGCGCTCGGCGTCGGCGAGGAGCTGAAAGCGCTCTCCTGCGAGGCGCAGGGCAAGGAAATCCGGCTGTGGAACACCGGCGAGACCTGGAAGCTGTTCGATCTCGGGCCGGCATCGATCGAGCGTTATGGGTTTCCGTATTTCACCGTGTATCGCCCGGACCTGCTCGATGTGCTGGCGCGCGCGGTGCGCCGCGAGAAGCCCGACGCGATCCACCTTGGCGCGAGATGTGTCAGTGTCTCGCAGGACGATGACGGCGTCACGCTCAAGCTGGAGAGCGGCGCCAGCGCGCGCGGCGCGGCGCTCATCGGCGCCGACGGCGTGCATTCGCGCATCCGCCAGGGCCTGCTCGGCCCCGACAAGCCCGAGTTCACCGGCACCATGGCCTGGCGCGGCATCGTGCCGATGGAGCGGCTGCCGAAGCACATGGCGCGCATGGTCGGCTCGAACTGGGTCGGGCCGGGCGGGCACGTCGTGCATTACCCGCTGCGCGCCGGGAAGGTGATGAACTTCGTCGGCGTGCTCGAGCGCGGCGACTGGCAGATCGAGTCCTGGAGCGCGCGCGGCACGCCGGATGAGCTGATCGCCGATTTCCGCGGCTGGCACGACGACATCCAGGCGTTCATCCGCGAGATCGATACGCCCTACAAATGGGCGCTGATGGTGCGGCCGCCGCTCGAGCGCTGGACGAACCATCGGGTCTCGCTCGCGGGCGACGCGGCGCACTCCATGCTGCCGTTCCTCGCACAGGGGGCGGTGATGGCGATCGAAGACGGCTGCGTCCTCGCGCGCTGCCTTGCAAAGTACGACCCGCCCGAGGCGCTCGCGCGTTACGAGAGCGCGCGCAAGGAGCGCACGACGCGCGCGGTCGAAGGCTCGGCGGCCAACATCTATCGCTTCCACAATCCGGTGCTGGCCGATCCGGCGGAAGCCCGGCGCTTCGTCGACCGCGAATGGGCGAGCCAGCGCATCGCCGATCGCTACGAGTGGCTCTTCCGCTACGACGCCACCACGGTGGAGATCTGATGGATTTGCATGCGTTTCGGCTGCGCCGCTTCCTCGAATCGCTGCCGCCCGGCGAATTGCAGCGCGTGGACGAGCCCGTCGCGCTCGGCGACGTCGCGGCAGTGCACGACGGCAATGCCAAGGCCGTGTGGTTCGCGCGCGCCGGCGGCGCCGAGCTCGCGGCGAATGTCACGGCAAGCCGCTCACGCCTCGCGCTCGCCTTCGGCAGCACGCCGGAGCGCCTGCTCGCCGAGGTGCTCAGGCGCCTGGGCGAGCCGCAGAGCGTTGTGGAGGTGAAGCAGGCGCCGGCGCAGGACGTGGTTGAACGAGATCCTGACCTCACCGCGCTTCCGGTTCATCTGCAGCACGGCTACGACGGCGCGCCCTACATCTCGGCTTCGATGGATTTCACCCGCGACGCCGCGCGCGAGGTCACCAACGTCGGCATCCGGCGCCTGATGCTGCGCGGGCGCCGCGAGGCGGGCGTCGATCTCAACGCGCCGTCCGACCTGCGCGCTATATACCAGGCTGCGGTCGGGCGAGGCGAGCGCCTGCCGATCGCGTTCGTCGTCGGTTCGCATCCGATCGATCACGTCGCGGCGACGATGCGCCTCCCGGGCGACGAGCTGGCGCTGATCGCGGCCCTGCGCGGCGCGCCATTGCCGGTGGTGAAATGCCGGACGAACGAGCTGCGGGTGCCCGCGGACGCGGAGTACGTGCTCGAAGGCTATCTGGACGAGCGCGGTTACGCCGAGCCGGAAGGGCCGTACGGGGAGTTCCTCGGCTACTACGGCGGCGTGAAGACCAACCCGGTTTTCCACCTGACGGCCATCACGCATCGCAAGGACGCGATCTTCCAGGCGGCGACCATCAGCGGTCGCATGCTCAGCCGGACCGACACCGCGCAGCTCAACGCGCTGCGCGCCGAGGTCACGGTCTGGCGCGCGCTCGAAAGCGCAGTCCGTGAGCCGCAGGCGGTATACGCGACACCGTCGAGCGGTGGTGCTTTCAACGTGCGCGTGTCGCTGCGCCAGCGCGTGCCCGGCGAGGCGCGCAATGCGATTGCGGCGGTCTTCGGCTGCCTGGTCAACGTGAAGCATGTGTTCGTCGTCGATCCCGATGTCGATGTGTACTCCGACGAGCAGCTCGATTGGGCGCTTGCCACGCGCTTCCAGGCCGAGCGCGACCTCATCGTGGCGGGCGGCTTTCGCGCCATGCCGCTCGATCCGTCGCTCGGCGGCGCGCGCACCGGGTCGAAGGCGGGCTTCGATCTGACTCTGAAGCCCGGAATGGACGCACAGATGCCGGCGCCGCCGCGCTACGAGGGGCGGCGCTTCGAGTCGCTCGAGGGGGCGCTTGCCGACGGGCCGAAATTCTTCGTCGAGCTGATGTGCGCGCGCGGCAGCCGCGACGGGCGCGAGATCGTGCGCGAGCTCGAAGCGCTGCGCCAGAGCGGACGCCTTGAGCGCGACGCGGAAGGGCGTTATGTCTACGGAGCGAAGAGCACATGAGATCGGTCGCATGGCTGCTGGTGGTCTTTTCCCTCGGCGTGCAGGCGCAGGAGCCGGCGTGGCCGACGAAGCCGATCCGCTGGCTCGTGCCGTTCGCGCCGGGCGGCCCGGCCGACGTCGTCACGCGCATCGTCGCCGCGGCGCTTTCCGAGCGCACGGGGCAGCCTAACGTGGTCGAGAACCAGCCCGGCGCCGGCGGCAATATCGCTCACGCGGCGGCGTCGAAATCGGCGCCCGACGGCCACACCGTGGTGTTCGTCGTGCCGAGCGTCATCACCAACCCCTTCTATATGAAGGCGAGTGTTGATCCGTTCCGGGACCTCGCGCCCGTGATCCACCTCGACAACGCGTCGATGGTGCTCATCGCCAACCCGGCCTTTGCGCCGGCGACGCTTGCAGAGGTGCTGAGCGAAATCAAGACGCATCCGGGACGCGTGACCTGCGGCGCCTCGGGCGCGCTGCCTTCCGTCGGATGCGAGCTGCTGCGCGCGCACGCCGGTGCCGATGTGCTGATGGTCATGTACAAGGGCAATGCGCCGGCGCTGAACGCGCTCATGGCCGGCGAGATCAACCTGCTGTTCGACGTCGTCAACATCGCCATCGGGCACGTGAAGTCCGGCCGCGTGCGCGCCATCGCCTCCACCGCGCCACGCCGCGGCGTCGGCGCGCTCGGCGATATCCCGGTGATGGCGGAAACCATTCCGGGATTCGAGCTCGTCACGTGGCACGGCGTAATGATGTCGCCGGCGACGCCGCGGCCGCTGCTCGAGCGCGTCAACCGGGAGCTCAACGCCGTGCTGCAGCGCGCCGATGTGCGCGAGCGCTTCGCGAACTCCGGCCTGCAGATCACCGGCGGCCCGCCGGAGGACTTCGCGTCGATTCTGCGCCGCGACTACGAAAAATACGGCGCCGCGCTGCGCTCCGCGGGCGTGAAGCCCGAATGAAGCCGCTGCGACGCGTCGTCACGGGCCATCGCGACGGCAAAGCGGTGGTGCTCTTCGACAGCGCGGCGCCCAACCAGAAGCTGCGTCAGGCCTCCGGGCTTGTCTCCACGCTCGTCTGGGTCACCGATGAGACGCCAGCCGACGTTTCCGGCAATACGGACCGCGCCGGGCGCGAGATCGGCGTGCCGCCGCCGCCGAACGGCACGATCTTCCGCGTGGTCGACTTCCCGCCCGAAAGTGGGACGCGTTCCCGCGAAGCGGTGCTGAAGGAGATGGGCGTCGCCGATCACGGCGCCGCGCGGCACCCGGGGATGCACCGCACGCGCAGCGTCGACTACGCCATCGTGCTGGAGGGCGAGATCGACATGCTGCTCGACGCTTCGGAGGTGCACCTCGAGGCGGGCGATGTGCTGGTGCAGCAAGGCACCAACCATGCGTGGGT
>DASXRW010000213.1:0-2441 GCA_036506355.1 Burkholderiales bacterium | reverse complement strand
GATCCGAAGGAGCGCGCCGAGCACGTGATGCTGATCGATCTCGGGCGCAACGACGTCGGGCGCGTCGCCGCCGCCGGGAGCGTGAAGGTTACCGAGCAGATGGTGGTCGAGCGCTATTCGCACGTCATGCACATCGTGTCCAACGTGGAAGGGCGCATGGCGCCGGGTCGCGATGCGATCGATGTCCTCAAAGCGAGCTTCCCCGCCGGAACGGTCACCGGGGCACCCAAGGTGCGCGCGATGCAGCTGATCGACGAGCTCGAGCCGGTGAAGCGCGGCATCTACAGCGGCGCGGTCGGCTACCTCGGCTTCAACGGCGACATGGACGTCGCCATCGCCATCCGCACCGCGGTGGTTAAAGCCGGCCTTTTGCATGTGCAGGCGGCCGCGGGCATCGTCGCCGACTCCGATCCGCAGTCCGAATGGCAGGAGACGCAGCACAAGGCGCGCGCGCTGCTGCGCGCGGCCGACCTCGCCGCGACCGATCAGGCCGGTTTGCGCACCCAGAACTGATACATCCGCGCGAAGCAGTCGGGGTTGTCCTGCTCGTAGCGATGCCAGTTGTCGAGGTTGCGCATGAACGCATCGGCGGGAAAGCGCGCGCGATAGCGTGAGACGGTGATCCCGCTATCCGGGAATTCGAAGCCGAGGAAATGCAGGCCGAGCGCGTCGATCATCGCGGCGATCCCAGGGAGCGAGAAGCGCTGCTCCTGCACATGGAACAGCATGTCGCGGCAGCCGCTCAGGCTGAAGAAGTCCTCGTTCCGCGCGACCCTGGCGAGCAACTCGTCCTGCGTTGCCGCGCGGATCGCCGCCCGAGCGGCGCGGATGCCGGCCGGCGTGGCGTCGAAACCACGCTGCGCGATGAAATCGCGCGCGTGCACCATGTGGCGGCGTCCGTGCTCGCTGTAGAGCCCGATGCGCATGAAGCCGCCTGGCTCGACCAGCCCGGCGAGCACGCGCCAGCCGTCGAGCGGATCTTCCAGGTGGTGCAGCACGCCGGAGGCTTCGACCAGATGGAAGCGCTCGCCCAGTGAAGCGAGCGCGAGGAGATCGGCGTGGCGGTAGGCGATGTTCGAGACGCCGAGCTCGAGCGTCTTGCGCTTGGCGTAGGCGAGACTCGCTAGGCTGAGGTCCACGGCGAGGACGCTCGAGTCGGCGAAGCGCCTGGCCGTGGCGATGGCGTTCTGGCCGGTGCCGCAGCCCGCGAGCAGGATGCGGGTGGGGCCACGCTTCACCTCGATGCCGGGAAACAGCTCGCGGATGATGTCGGCGAGCGGCGCAGCGTCGAACAGAGTCTGCATGCGGATCCAGCGCGGATACGGATTCGCTTCGTACTGCGCGCGCACGGCGCTCGACACCGCGCCGGTCGGGGCGCCGAGCGAAGCGATGCCGGCACGCAGGCGCTCCTCCTCCAACGGCTCGAGGATCTGCCGCCGCGCGAGCGACGCGAGCCGTGTCTGCGCTAGCTCGGCGGCAACTCGCTCCGCGTCGGGCAGCGTATGCAAAGGCCGGTACGCGGCGTAGAGCGCGTAATCCTCGCTTTGTGCGAGGCGCGCGCCGAGCTGGGCGAGCGCCGCGCTGTCCGCTGCGTCTTCGTCGAGCACATATTCGGTGTTGAAGCACTGGTGAGCGATCGCGTTAAGCACCTCGAGCGGAACTGCGGCGCCCTCCAGCGCGCGGCGCCGTTCGGCTGCGATCAGGTCCTGCAACTGCGCGTCGCGGATGACCGTGTCTTCGAGCAGGCGCAAGAGCAGCGGCTCGGCAAATACCTCGCCAGGCGCTCGCGAGAGCGCGGCACTAACAATGGGCAGCACGAGGTTGCCGGGATCCACCGCCGGATGCTCGAGCGAGCGCTCGAGCAGCGCGCGAAGCTGGGGATGGAGCGGATGCAGGAATCTGAAGAAGCGGATCAGCTCGCCGAACTGCGCCCAGAGCGGATCGAGATGCGGCGCAAGCTCGAGAGCGCGCGCGAGTTCCTGGAGCGCCGGCTCGAATTCGCGCTGCGCCGTCAGGGCTTGCGCGCGCGCGGCGTGCGCGAGCGCCGGCCGATCGTCGTGCTTGCCTGCGGCCGCGGCGGCGCGCCGCCGTTTTTTCTCGCCCATGGCCAAGTATCTCGGCTAGAATCGACCGCGTGAAGTCGTCGCTCGTTCTTCTGCATCTCCTCTGGCGCTGGCGTTCGCCAACCGCCTAGATCCCCCACGGCCGCGCCCGCCGTAAGCGGCGCACCCCGAAAGCAGCAGAATCAAGCGTATAGGCACGTCATGGTGCTGATGATCGACAACTACGATTCCTTCACTTTCAACCTGGTGCAGTACCTCGCCGAGCTCGGCGAGGAGGTCAAGGTGTTTCGCAACGACGAGATCAGCGTGGCCGAGGCCGAGGCGCTCGCGCCGCGCGCGATCGTGGTCTCGCCCGGCCCAAGCGCGCCCGAGCATGCC
>DASXRW010000212.1:0-1712 GCA_036506355.1 Burkholderiales bacterium | reverse complement strand
GTTCACGCGCTGGATCACGAACACCGAATCCTGTGCCTCGCAGATCAGCCAGTGGGCCGCGGTCGAGGCGATCAACGGGCCGCAGGACGCCGCGAAGGCCATGCGCCAGAGTTTTCTCGAGCGGCGCGATTTCATCGTGCGGCTGCTAAACGAGGTGCCCGGCGTGCAGTGCCAAGTGCCGGGCGGCGCCTTCTATGTCTGGCCGAACGTCACCGAGGCCTGCCGCCTGATCGGCGCCGCCGATTCCGAGGAATTTCGCAAACGCCTCCTGAGCGAAGCCGGTGTCGCCGTGCTCGCGGACATCCACTTCGGCAGCCGCGTGCCGGGCGAGGGGCAACACGTGCGCTTCTCGTACGCGGCGTCGAAGCAGGCGATCGAAGCGGGCGTGCAGCGCATGGCCGACTTCATCCGGAAAAACACTCGAAAAGCGGCGTGAGCAGCGTTTGGAAGCCTCCGAGCGTCACCGTGGCGGCGGTGATCGAGCGGGACCGCAGATTCCTCTTCGTCGAAGAGCTGTTCGATGGCCGGCGCGTGCTCAACCAGCCGGCGGGCCATCTCGACCCTGGCGAATCGCTCGAGGCCGCGTGCGTGCGCGAGGTGCTCGAGGAGACGGCGCACGACTTCACGCCAAGGAATCTCGTCGGTGTGTACCGCTGGTTTTACGCGCCCAAGGACGTGACTTACCTGCGGTTCTGTTTTGCGGGCGAGGCCGGCAGCTTTCAGCAGAATAGAAAGCTCGACAAGGAGATCGTCGCCCTCCACTGGCTGTCGCTCGAAGAGCTCAAGGCGCGAAATCGCGAGCATCGCTCGCCGCTCGTGCAGAAATGCGTCGAGGACTACCTTGCCGGCGCCCGCTATCCGCTTGAGGTGCTGTCGCGGGAGTTCCCGTGAGAGTCGTCGTGGGCATGTCGGGCGGCGTCGACTCGTCGGTCACGGCGCTGCTCCTCAAGCGCGAGGGTCACGAAGTCGTCGGCCTGTTCATGAAGAACTGGGAGGACGACGACACCGACGAGTACTGCTCGACGCGCCAGGACCTGATCGACGCCGCCGCCGCGGCCGACGTGATCGGCATCGAGCTCGAGGCGGTCAACTTCGCCGCGGAGTACAAGGACCGGGTGTTCGCCGAGTTCCTGCGCGAGTACTCGGCGGGGCGCACGCCGAACCCGGACGTGCTGTGCAACGCCGAGATCAAGTTCAAGGCCTTCCTCGACCACGCGATGCGCTTGGGCGCCGCGAAGATCGCCACAGGTCATTACGCGCGGGTGGACGCGGCGAATGGGCGCCATCGGCTGCTGCGCGGGCTCGATGCCGGCAAAGACCAGAGCTACTTCCTGCACCGCCTGACGCAGGAGCAGCTCGCGCGCGTGCTGTTCCCGGTGGGTGAGCTCGAGAAGCGCGAGGTGCGCCGCATCGCGCTCGAGGCCGGGCTGCCGAACCACGCCAAGAAGGATTCGACCGGCATCTGCTTCATCGGCGAGCGGCCGTTTCGCGAGTTCCTGAACCGCTACCTGCCCAAGGTGCCGGGGCCGATCGTCGACGACAAGGGCCGCACGATCGGCCAGCACATCGGGCTTGCCTTCTACACCATCGGCCAGCGCAAGGGCATCGGCATCGGTGGCGCCGGAGAGCCTTGGTACGTGGCAGGCAAGGACATCGGGGCCAACAAGCTGGTCGTGGTGCAGGGGCACGACCATCCGCTGCTGATGAAGCGC
>DASXRW010000211.1:0-12881 GCA_036506355.1 Burkholderiales bacterium | reverse complement strand
CAGGGCATGATCGTGTTCGACTGGAAAGACCGCTACGGCGAGGCGCTGAAGGCGCTCGGCGGCTATTTCGCCGAGGGCAAGCTCAAATACCGCGAGTCGGTGGTGCAGGGCCTCGAGAACGCGCCGCGCGGCCTGATGGATCTTCTCAACGGGAAAAACTTCGGAAAACAACTGGTGAAACTATGATCGACCTCTATACCTGGCCCACGCCCAACGGGCACAAGATCCACATCATGCTCGAGGAGACGGGCCTCGAGTACCGCGTGCACCCGATCGATATCGGCGCGGGCGATCAGTTCAAGCCCGACTTCCTCGCCATCTCGCCGAACAACAAGATTCCGGCGATGGTCGACCAGCAGGGGCCCGACGGCAAGCCCTACGCGCTCGCGGAGTCGGGCGCGATGCTCTTCTACCTCGCGTCGAAGACCGGGAAGTACCTGCCGAAGGATCTGCGCAAGCGCTGGCAGGTGATGCAGTGGGTGATGACGCAGATGGGCCACGTCGGGCCGATGCTCGGCCAGGCGCATCACTTCCTCGGCTACGCGCCGGAGAAGATCGAGTACGCGATGAACCGGTACAAGAACGAGGCCAATCGTCTCTACGGGGTTTTGGAAAAGCAATTGAAAGCGAGCGAATGGCTCGCGTGCGATGAATACACGATCGCCGACATGGCGACCATGCCCTGGCTGCGCGCGCCGGAGCGCCAAGGTGTGAACATCGACGAGTATCCGCACGTCAAGCGCTGGCGCGATCGCATCGCCGAGCGCCCGGCGGTGAAGAAAGCGGTGGAAGTGCTCGCCGATCGCCGTCGCCAGACGCCCGGCTTCAGCAAGGAGCAGGCGGAGGTGCTCTTCGGTTCGAAGCAATATGCTCGACGATAAAGTCGCCTGGATCACGGGCGGCGGCTCGGGCATCGGCCTCGCCGTCGCCATCGAGATGGCAAAGGCCGGTGCCAAGGTCGTGATTTCCGGGCGCAGCGGAGCGACGCTCAAGGAGGCGCTGAAGCAGGTCCAAGCGGACACGGTTGTCTGCGATGTCGGCGACAAGGCGCAGGTGGCGAAGGCCGCCGCCGAGATCCAGAAGCGCCACGCGCGCGTCGATATCCTCGTGAACAGCGCCGGCATCAATCTGCCCAAGCGCAACTTCCGCGACGTCACGAACGAGGGCTGGGACGAGATCATCCGCATCAACCTCTCGGGGATGTTCTACTGCATCCAGGCGGTGCTGCCGGGCATGCGCAAGAGCAAGGACGGCGTGATCATCAACGTCTCCTCATGGTTCGGACGCTATGCCAACGCGCTCGGCGGTCCGGGCTACGTCGCCACCAAGCGCGCGGTGGTCGCGCTGACCGAGCAGCTCAACATCGAGGAGTGCACCAACGGCATCCGCGCGACCGCCGTGCTGCCGGGCGAGGCGGCGACGCCGATCCTCGAGAAACGCCCGGTGCCGCCGTCGCCTGAGGTGCGGGCGAAGATGCTGCAGCCCGAGGATCTCGGCCGCACGCTCGCCTTCATCGCCAGCCTGCCGCCGCGCGTGTGCATCAACGAGATCATCGTCAGCCCGACCTGGAACCGCTTCCTGATCGGCGGGCTCGAAGCACCCAAATGAAAAAGGGGTCAGAGCAATTTTCCTGTAACAACTAGGCGCGTCAGTAGTTACCGGAAAATTGCTCCGACCCCTTTATTAGCCGATCCGGCATGGACGAACGCCGCTCGCGCACGTGGCTGACGCTGCGCGTTTTCCTGCCGTTCGTCGCCGGCTACTACGTCTCGTACGTCTTCCGCTCGGTCAACGCCCTGCTCGGGCCGCAGATCGCCGCCGAGCTGACGCTGGGCGCGGCGGACCTCGGCCTTCTCACGAGCGTTTACTTCCTCGCCTTTGCGCTCTTCCAGATACCGGCGGGAGTGCTGCTCGACCGCTACGGGCCGCGGCGCGTGGACGCGGCGCTGCTGCTCGTCGCCGCGCTCGGCGCCGTGGTGTTCGCGCTCGCGCCGTCGTTCGCCTTTCTCATCGCAGGTCGCGCGCTGATCGGCCTCGGGGTCTGCGTCGCCCTCATGGCCTCGTTCCAGGCGTTCACGCTGTGGTATGCGAGCGATCGCCTCGCGACACTCAATTCGCGCGCATTCGCCGTCGGCATTCTCGGCGCCATCAGCGTCACCGTGCCGCTCGAGCTCGCCTTGCGCGTCGCCGACTGGCGCACGGTGATGCTGCTGCTTGCCCTCGCGCCGCTCGCCGCGAGCGCGAGCCTCTTCTTTGCAGCGCCGGATTACCCGCGCGCGCCCGCGCGCGATTCGATCCGCGCCGCCCTCGCCGGCGTGCGCCAGGTCATCGCCGATCCGGCCTTCCGCCGCATGACGGCGATGCTCGGCACCACCCAGTGCGCCTCGGTGTCGGTGCTCACGCTGTGGATGGCTACCTGGCTGCGCGATGTCGCTGGATACGACCAGGCCGAGGTCGGCCGTGCGCTGCTGGCGGTCAGCCTGGCGATGATCGCGGGTTACCTTTTCTTCGGCCGCCTGGCCGATGCGCGCGCGCGCCGCGGTGCTTCGACGGTGACGCTCGCGGCGGGTGCCGTGGCGTGCGCCTGCGCCTGCCTCGCGCTGCTCGCGCTGGGAGTGAAAGCCGGCGCGCTCGCGCTCTGGGCGATCTTCATCTTCGCGAGCAGCGGCGCGACGCTCCTCTATTCGACGCTGCTGCGGCGCTTTCCGAAGGAGATGGCCGGGCGCGTGAGCACCACCGTGAACACTTTCGCCTTCGCCCTCATGTTCCTCGGTCAATGGGCGGTGGGCATGGTGCTGTCGCTATGGCCGCAGAGCGCCTCCGGCTACGCGCCGCAGGCCTATGGCTGGGCGCTCGGCATGCTCGCCCTGCTGCAGTTCGCCGGCCTCGCCTGGCTGTGGCGCGGGCGGCGGCTTTTCGCCCGGGCCTAGTTTTTCTTGACGCGCCGTCGCCCAAGTGTATACAGTTTCCAGTTGAGCGGGATCAACTCTGGAGGAGCGCGCATGAGCAGCGTCCTGGACAAAACCCTGATTACCATCGAGAGCGCGGAAGCGGTTCTCGGTCTGCACTGGTTCGTCGCGCGCGATCACACCGCGCGCGACGAAGGCCTCGAGATCAAGATCATCACGCCGGGCATCAAGACGCGCTTCGACCTCAAGGACCCGCGCGCGCACGACCATCATCTCGTGTCGTCGTGGAACTACCAGAAGGCCTGGGAGCAGGGCCAGTGCGACGTGTACCGCGCCTGCGAGTGGGGCCAGATCCGGCGCACCTACGACAGCAAGCGCAAAGGCCCGATCGCCGGCAAGCGCCCGGCGATGGTTTACCAGGCGATCTACGTGCGACCCGATTCGCCGCTCAACACCCCGATCCAGCTCGCCGACAAGACGGTCGGCGTGCAGTTCCACCAGGGCTCGCACTACTCGACGCTCGCGATGCTCGAGGGCTTCGTCAAGCGCGAGGCGATCAAGGTGGTGCATACCGGCATGGTGGAGGAGCGCTACGAGGCGCTGATGGACGGCACGGTGGAGGCGGCCACGCTGATGGAGCCCTGGGTCACGCTCGCCGAGAAGAACAAGTGCAAGTTCGTGACGGGCATGTTCTACCAGGGCCTGGAGAATATCTCGGCCGATCTCGCGCCCGACAAGGTTGCCGCGCTGACTCGCGCGGTGAAGAAAGCGGTGAGGCTGCTTCAGGCCGACCCGCGCCGCTACGTGCACTACATGCTCGAGGAGATCCCGGAGAAATACGCGCGCCAGATCACGCCCGCGGACTTTCACCTGCCGCGGCTGCGCTATGTGGACCCCGCGCCCTACACGCAGGAAGAGTTCCAGCGCGCCTACGACTGGATGCTGAGCTGGGATCTGGTCGGGCCGAACGCCAAATACGAAAACATGGTCTGTAACGTGTACTGAGTCCTCGAAACGGTTGCCCGGCTCTCGCGGCGGGCGGGGAACGCGATTCGATGAGGAAAGCGCTCGTCTACGCAATCGCCCTGTGCTGCGCCATCGGCGCGGCCCAGGCGCAGCCCTATCCCGGCAAGGCGGTGTCGCTCGTCGTGCCGTTCCCGGCCGGCGGACGCACCGATGTCATCGGCCGCATCGTCGCGCAGGGACTCTCCGAGCCGCTCGGCGCCACAGTAGTGGTGATCAACCGGCCGGGCGCCGGCGGCGTGCTCGGTGCGCAGGAGGTGAATCAGGCGCGAGCCGACGGCTATACGCTCGGCTTCTTCTCCTCGGCCTTCGTCACCGCGCAGTACACCGTGGCGACCCCGATCGTCGCCAAGGATTACGACCTCCTCTCGATCGTCAACGTCGATCCGGCGGCTGTGGCGGTGAACGAAACCGCGCCCTGGAAGAGCCTCAAGCAGCTGGTAGAGCAAGCGCGCGGCCGGCCCGACCAGCTCAAGATCGGCATGATCACGGGCGCCTCGGCCCAGATCTTCGCCGGCGCGCTCGAGCGCAAGGCGGGCATCAAGCTCTTCAACGTGCCTTTCAGGGGCGACGCGGACGGCGCCATCGCGCTTGCCGGCGGCCACATCGACGTGCACGTGGCGGTGCCGGTCTCCTACCAGGCCTTGGTCGCGGCGAAGAAGGTGCGCGTGCTCGCCGTAGCCGCGGAAGAGCGCTCGCCGCTCTATCGCGATGTGCCCACCTTCCGCGAGAACGGCGTCGACCTCGTGATCGGCGCGTTCCACGCCGTATACGCGCCGCGCGGCCTGCCGGCCTCGGTACGCGAAACGATCGTGGCGGCGCTCGAGAAGACGATGGGCGCGCGCGAGCTGAACGAACAGATGTCCACCGCCGGAGCCGGCGTGCTGTTTCTGAAAGGCGCCGCCGCGAACGCGTTCTTCGCGCAGCAGGATGCGGTCTACCGGCAGGTGATCGATGAGCTGGGCATGCGGGTGACAACGAAATGAGATGCCTCGCGCTTCTGCTGCTGCTCGGGCTCGCGGCGAGCGCGCTTTCCCAGACTTACCCCTCCAAACCGGTTAACTTCATCGTGCCCTTCCCGCCGGGCGGGCGCACCGACCTCACCGCCCGCGCGGTCGGCCAGTTCCTCAAGGAAGAGCTCCGCCAGGCGGTAGTGATCGTCAACAAGTCCGGCGCCGGCGGCGTGATCGGCGCGAAGGAGGTCGCGGGCGCCGCGCCCGACGGGCATACGCTCGGCTTCTTCTCTACCGGTTTCCTGACGACGCAGTACACGGTGCAGCCGCCGACCGACGTGCGCGACTACGAGCTCATCGCGCTCGTCAACTACGATCCGGCGGCGATCGCCGTCACCGCGGCGCAGCCGTGGAAGAGCTTTGCCGAGCTCAAGCAGGCGCCGCGGGGGTCGTTGCGCGTGGGCATCAACCGGGGGAGCTCGGCGCATATCTTCGCCGCCGCGTTCTGCGACGCGGCGGGGCTCGAGGTGCTCTACGTGCCGTTCAAGGGCGGCGCGGAGCGCGCCACCGCGCTCGCCGGCGGGCATATCGACCTCGACTTCGATATCGTGGCGGCGATGAAATCGATGCGCGACTCCGGCAAGCTGCGCATTCTCGGCATCGCCGCCGAGCGGCGTGAGAAGCTCTATCCCGATATCGCCACCATGCGCGAGGAGGGCGTGGACCTCGTGATCCATTCCTGGCATGGCGTGTTCGCGCCCAGGGGCACGCCGGCGAGCGCGCTCGCGACGCTGGAAAGCGCGCTCGAGCGCGTGACGCGCAACCCGCAGTTCGTGCAGGCGATGGACGCGCAGCTCCTCGGCGTGCGCTACATGAACCGCGCCGAGTTCACGCGCTTTTTCCGTGAGCAGGACGCGCAGATGCGTCCGCTCATCGAGAAGCTAGGCCTGATGGCCGTTCCCGCAAAGTGAGGCCCCATGAACCAGCCCGTGTCCCCGTTGATCAAGCCCGAGACCGAAGTGGTGGCGCTGAAGAAGCGCCTCGCCAAGGTGCACCGCATCATGACCGCCGGGCGCATCTGGCCGCTCACCAAGGGACACGTGAGCTGCCGCGTGCCCGGCACCGACCGCGTCCTCATCCTCGGCCATATCCACTCCGAAGGCCGCAGCCTGATCGACACCGATGTCGACGACATCGTCACGGTCGACCTCGACGGCAATTTCATCGAGGGGCGCATCGAGCCGGTCGACGAGCGCTTCGCTCACACCGAGGTGTACAAGGCGCGCCCGGACGTGCACGCGGTGGCGCACGCGCACCCGCCGATCTCGGTCGCGTTCGGCATCGCCGGCGTCAACATCCTGCCGGTGGGCAACCGGGGCGCGATCTTCGCGCCGAAGGTGCCGATCCTCGAGTTCGACAAGCAGATTGATACGCCCGAGCGCGGCCGCATGGTGGTCGAGGCGCTCGGCTCGAGCTGCGCGGTGGTGCTCAAAAACCATGGCGTCGTAGTCACCTCCGACACGATCGAGAACGTGTGCATCACGGCGTTCGCGCTCGAGGAGACGGCCGAACTTCACTGGCGCGCCGCGCAACTCGGCAAGGTCGAGCCGGTCTCCGGCGCGGAGGTGAAGCGGGTGATGACGGGCGTGCGCTACGAGGAGTTCTTCAGCCACGTGTGGGGCCATTACGACGCCCTCGACCCCTGGAATAGGAAATAGCGGGCTTCTTCGCTCTTGCGAGATAGCGCTCGATCTGCTGCCCGGTGCGCAGGATGTGCTCCTGCATGTGGCTGCGCGCGGCGTCGAAACGCCGCCGCTTGATGTCGTTCAGGATGCGCCGATGCTCGGCGGCCGCTTCGCGCAGCCGCCGGCGGTCGCCGCTTTGCCTGACATAGCGCTCGATGCGCAGGTTGAGGCGCTCGACCAGATCGATCGCCGCCTTGAGCTCGGAAGGCTGGTAGAGCGTGCGGTGGAACTCCCAGTTCTTGAGCACCCAGTTGTAGCCGTAGTCGCGAATGCGGCTCATCTCGTCGCACAGGCCGTTCAGCCGCTCGAGGGCTGCCGCATCGAGCCGCGGGCCGGCCTTCGCCACCAGATGGCCCTCGAGGACGGCGCGAATCTCGACGAGCTGGAGGATCTCGCTCAAATCGAGCCCGATGACCACGGCGCGACGGTGCGCCACGTTGCTCACCAGCCCTTCGGCCTGCAGCCGGCGCAGCGCTTCGCGGATCGGCACGCGCGAAACCTTGAAGTAGCGCGCCAGGGCGACCTGGTTCAGTTCCTCGCCGTCGGCGAACTGGCCGTCGTGGATGGCCACACGGATGGCGTCGGCGATGTAGTCGGAGCTGGTTCTGCGCTCGCGCAGCGCGGGATCGACGGCGAGGCGCGCAAAGCGCGCGGCAGTGACGCCGAGCGACTGTTCGGTGAGCGAGCTCTTCTTCAGGTCGTGAAGTAGATGTCGCGGTAGGCGGTGTAGATCGACGCCGCCATCACCGGGCCGAGGAGCAGCCAGCCGAGCATGAACGGGATCGAAGCGACGATCGCCGCGACGAGCAGCACGACGCCATAGAGCAGGAACGGCAGCATGTTGCGCAGGCAGCCGACGAAGCTCGCCTTCATCGCCTCGAGCGCGCCGAGCTCGTGGAACACGACCAGCGGCGGCGCGAACCAGATCGCCATGATGAGCGGCAGCATCAGCGCGAGGATCAGGAGCAGCGCGACGAGCACAGTTGCGCCCAGGGCCATGGCCGCTTCGGGCGATGTGGCATTGAGCAGTCCGATCAGGCTGACGCCGGTCAAGGCGACGACCAGAAAAACGATCGCCGCCGTGCCGGCGAGGTAGAGCACGCCGACGACGAGCAGCGTGCCGAAGCGGTACTTGAAGCCGCCGAAGAGCCGGCTGAACTGCACCTCGCCGCCCTGGTCGATGGTGCGGCTCGTGAGCACCAGCCCCGCGGTGAACACCGGCCCCAGCACGAAGCTCGCGATCGCCCCGATGACGGGGAGCACGGCGAGCACGGTGTAGATGATCGCCAGCGTGACCACCATGCCGATCCAGATGCCGAAGGCGCGCCGGAAGATCGACCACGCGGTCGCGATCCAGGTCCAGCCGTGCTCGATCGGCACCGTCCTGCCGTGGGCGACGAAGTCGTCCCGCAGGACGATGGTCTCGTCGGTGCCGGCGACCTTCGACGCTTCCGGATTTGCGCTCATGTGAACCCTCCCGCTGCGATTGTAGCCTCGGCCCAGCGCGGCTCGATGGTCGCGATTTCCTTGCGCGCCGCGTCGCGCGTCTGCTGCACCGAGCCGATCACGCGCGGCTTGTCACGCGCCTTGGGCTGGCAGCACGCCTCGAGCCGGATGCCGTTCGGGTCCTGGAAGTAGATCGAAACCAGTCCCGGCAGGATGTCGATCGGCCCGTCGCAGGCGACGTTGGCCTCGCGCAGGCGCTTGCGCAGCGCGGCGAAATTCTTCGGCGTGACGGCGAACGCGACATGCTGCATGCCGCCGATCGCATCGCGCTTCGCCTTGGGCTCGGCGCCGCGCGGCATCTCGAAGAAGGCGAGCAGCGAATCGTTGCCCATGTCGAAGAAATAATGGCGGATCTCCTCGTAGGGCGGATTGCCGCGGTTCGCCGGCCCGGTGCCCAGGCCCGGCGGCACCTTCATCGCGTGCACCAGCGGCATGCCGACCACGCGCGTGTAGAAGTCCACCGTCGCGCGCATGTCCTCGGTGTTGAGGGCGAGATGATGGATACCGCGCGTCGGCAAGGTTTCGCGTTTCATGATTTCTCCTTCAGGAGTACGCGTACGGTTGCAACTGCCTTTGCGACCAGGGTGCCGTCCTCGTTCTTCGCTTCTGCCTCGACGAAGCTCATGCTGCGGCCGTCTTTCATGACGCGCGCGTCGGCGTAGAGCTTGGCGCCGCTGCCCGCGCCGATGAACGACGTGCTGAGGTTGATCGTGATCACGCCGACCGACTCGGGATGAAGTGTGCGCGCGGCGGTGCACAGCGCCACATCGAGCAGCGACACAATGACACCGCCGTGCACCGTGCCGAGGCTGTTGGTGAGATGCGGCTCGACCGGCAGCGACAGGCGCGCGCTGCCCTTGTCCAGCGTCTCGGTGAGGATCTTAAGATGCGAGAGGAAAGGAATGCGCTTCTGGTAATCGCGCGCGTACTGCAGGGCATCCTTCATATGACGGTCGCGCCGCCATCCACCGCGATCGCCTGGCCGGTGATGTGCCGCGAAGCCTCCGATGCAAGCAGCACGGCGAGGCCCTTCAGGTCCTCGTCGTTGCCCAGGCGCTTGGTCGGCGTCCAGTCGCGGATCAGCTCGCCGGTGGTGCCGAGGGTCGCCTTGGTCATCTTCGACGGGAAAAATCCCGGGCAGATCGCGTTCACCGTGATGCCATGCTGGCCCCATTCCGCGGCGAGCGCGCGGGTGAAATTGACCAGCCCGCCCTTGGTCGCGTTGTAGGCGATGGTGCGCACGATGCGCGGGTCCTGCCCCATGAGGCCGGCGATCGACGCCACGTTGATGATGCGGCCCCAGCGCGCCGGGATCATCGATTTTTTTCCAATGTGCTGCGTCAGCACGAACACTCCCGTGAGGTTGAGGTTCACGAGCTTGTCCCAGGCCTCGAGCGGATGGTCCTCGGCGGGCGCGCCCCACGTGGCGCCGGCGTTGTTGACCAGGATTTCGACCTTGCCGAATTTTTTGAGCACCTCATCGGCGCAGGGCGGAATCGCGTCGCGCTTGCCCATGTCGCACACATAGGCAGTCGCATCGATGTTCGCTTTGTTCAGATGGGCCACCGCTTCGTCCAGCTCGTTCTGCTTGCGCGCAGTGATGGCTATTTTCGCGCCCATCTCGCCTAGCGCCTCGGCGATCTGCAGTCCCAGCCCGCGCGAGCCGCCGGTGACGAGTGCCGCGCGTCCGCCGAGGTCGAGGAGCTGCCGGACGTTCATGCGTCAATGCTAATAGAATTTTCCAGTGACCACCCTCGTGATGTTCTCCGGCGGCCTCGACAGCACGGCGATGCTGGTGAAGCTGCTCGCCGAGACGCGCGACGAGCTGCGCGTGCATCACATTCGCATGGCGAACCGCGAGGATCGCGCCGACGCCGAGCAAGCGGCGGTCGAGCGCATCGTGGCCTGGTGCCGCGGCCATTACCGGGCGTTTCGCTACTCGCAGTCCGCGCTGGATTTCGGCGAGCTCGAGGCCATACCCATCGATTACCTTTCGATCGCGTTCGTCGCCTGCCAGGTCGCGATCGACACGCCGCGCTGCGATCGCATCGCGGTCGCGGCGCTCGCGCGCGACACCGACATCGAGAACCGCTCGGCGCGCCAGCGCCGTGTGTTCGATACGCTCTACGAGTGCTACCGGGCGCGCAAGCTCGGTGAGCCCGAGGTGCAGTGGATTTATCCGGTCTACCACTCGACCAAGGCCGAGCTTGCGGCTGCATTGCCGCCGCAACTCCTGGAACTCACCTGGTCGTGCCGCAGGCCGGTCCGGCGGGTCGAACAAGACGGGGAACGCTGGCGCCCCTGCGGCGCCTGCAAGGCCTGTCTTGCCCGCCAGGGAATTTGAGCCCAGAATAAATGCACGAACGGGGGAGGGGGCCGTATGCGAGCGCAGCGCAAGGATGGCCGCATACTCATCTACAGCCATGACACGTTCGGCCTCGGCCATCTGCGCCGTTGCCGTGTGATCGCGCACGCGCTGGTCGAGCGCTACAAGCAGCTCTCGGTCCTGATCCTGTCGGGCTCGCCGATCATCGGCAGCTTCGACTTCCGCACGCGCGTCGACTTCGTGCGCGTGCCCGGCGTGATCAAGCTGCGTAACGGCGAGTACACCCCGCTCAACCTCCACCTCGACATCGCCGAGATGCTGTCGATGCGCGCGTCGATCATCCAGCACACGGCGGAGATCTTCGATCCAGATCTTTTCATTGTCGATAAGGAACCAGTCGGGCTGCGCGGCGAGGTGCTGCCGACGCTGAAGGCGCTCAAGCGCCGCGGCACGCGCCTGGTGCTCGGGCTGCGCGACGTGATGGACGAGCCGCGGCTCCTCGAGCCCGAGTGGCAGCGCAAGAAAGCCATGCCGGCGCTGCGCGACCTGTACGACGAGATCTGGGTCTACGGCCTGCCGCAGATCTGCGATCCGCTCGAAGGCATCGCCCTTCCGCCGCGCGTGCGCCAGAAGATGGTCTACACCGGCTACCTGCATCGCGAGGTGCCCGTGAACGGCGCGCCGGCGCGCCTGCCGGAGATCGCCAATCGCCCGTTCGTGCTGGTGACCACCGGCGGCGGCGGCGACGGCGAAGCGCTGATCGACTGGGTGCTGCGCGCCTATGAGCACGACCCGCTGCTGCCTTACCCGGCGCTGCTGGTTCTCGGGCCCTTCATGCAGCCCGAGCGCCAGGCGGAGTTCATGGACCGCGCGGCAAAGTTGAAGCGCGTCGACGCGATCACCTTCCACAAGCAGCTCGAGACGCTGGTCTCGCGCGCCGCCGGCGTGGTGGCGATGGGCGGCTACAACACCTTCTGCGAGGTGATCTCGCTCGACAAGCGCGCGCTCATCGTGCCGCGCACCGCGCCGCGCCTCGAGCAGCACATCCGCGCCTCGCGCGCCGCCGAGCTCGGCCTCGTGAGCATGCTGTCCGACGACGGCAGCTACGACCCGGCGGTGATGGCAGCGGCGCTGCGCGCGCTGCCGCGCCAGAACCGGCCCTCCGATGTGGTGGTGCCCGGGCTGCTCGAAGGGCTGCCCAACGTCTCGCGGCTTGTCGCGCCCTGGATCGAGCCGAGCGAACAGGCCGTCCCCGCGCGCGTATCGCGCATCCACTAACGCATCCACCGCGTTGCGCGTCGCTTTCGTTCTCAAGGGCTATCCGCGGCTCTCCGAGGCGTTCATCGCCCAGGAGATCGCGGCGCTCGAGCGCCGCGGCCTCGACATCCTGATCGTCTCCCTGCGCCGCCCGACCGATGACCGGCTGCACCCGGTGCACCGCGAGATCCGCGCCGCGATTCATTACCTGCCGGAGTACCTGCTGCGCGAGCCGCTGAGAGTGCTGCGCGCGTGGCTCGCCGTGCGGAAACTAAAAACTTACGGCGAAACGAAAGCCATCTGGTTGCGGGATCTGCGCCGCGACCCGACGCCCAACCGCATCCGGCGCTTCGGTCAGGCGCTGGTGCTCGCCGCCGAGCTGCCGGCCGATATCACACGCTTGCATGCCCACTTCCTGCATACGCCGGCGTCGGTGGCGCGCTATTGCGCCATGCTGCGCGCGCTGCCCTGGAGCGGCTCGGCGCACGCCAAGGACATCTGGACGACGCCGGAATGGGAAAAGCGCGAGAAGCTCGCCGATTGCGAGTGGCTCGTGACCTGCACGCGCGCCAATCGCGATCATCTGGCGGCGCTGGCGCCGCCGGGACGCGTCGAGCTGGTCTATCACGGGGTCGATCTCGCGCGGTTTCCCCCGCATCGGGTCGTGCGGGGCGCGAGCGATGGGAGTGATCCGCGCCATCCGGTCACGATCCTGAGCGTCGCGCGGCTGGTGGAGAAGAAGGGCACGGATGTGCTGCTCGACGCGCTGGCGCGCCTGCCGGCGGGCTTGCACTGGCGGCTGCTGCACGTCGGCGGCGGTCCGCTCAAGCACAAGATGCAAAAGCGCGCGCGTGCGCTCGGCATCGCCGAGCGCATCACCTGGCGCGGGGCGCTCGCGCAGGACGAGCTCGTGCTCGAGTACCGCAAGGCCGATCTCTTCGCGCTGGCGTGCCGCATCGCCCGCGATGGCGACCGCGACGGGCTGCCGAACGTGCTGGCCGAGGCGCAGAGCCAGGGCCTGGCGTGCGTCGCCACCCGGGTCTCGGCGATTCCCGAGCTGATCCGCGACGAGAGCACGGGTGTCCTGGTGAACGAGGCGGACACCGTGGCGTTCGCCGCCGCGCTCGAAGCGCTGATCCGTGATCCGGCGCGCCGGCGTGCG
>DASXRW010000210.1:0-4211 GCA_036506355.1 Burkholderiales bacterium | reverse complement strand
CAACGTTGGCCACCTGCTGTGGGCCGACTACGGCCTGCCGATCTATGGCCACACCTACTTCGTCAACACCGAGCTCGAGCAGAAGAACCCGAAGCTGATCCAGCGCTTCCTGCGCGCCACGCACAAGGGCTGGCGCGACGCACAGGCCAATCCGGCGGAGGCGATCGACGCCATGGTCGCCGCCGTGCCGGGCCTCGACCGCGACGCGCTCTTCAACACCACGCCGCAGATCATGGATCTGTGCATCACCGAGCGCTCGCGCCAACACGGCATCGGCTGGATCGAGGAAGGACTGATGCAGCGGACCATCGACGTCACCTTCGCGAGCGCCAAGCCCGACAAGCCGGTGAAGGCCTCGGACGTCTTTACGAACGCCTACTCCAGCCGCATCAAGCCAGTCGGGCGTCCTTGACCACGAGCAGCCGCTCGAGCAGCAGCACCAAGCCGTATAACAACATGCCGATGGCGGTGATCATCAGCACCGCCATGAACATGGCGGGCGTGTCGAGCGTCACCTGCACCTGGAGCATCAGGTAGCCCAAGCCTTTGTCCGAGCCGAGGAACTCGCCGACGATGGCGCCCGCCACCGCGAGGATGGCGCCCACCTTCATGCCGGAGAAGATGTAGGGCAGCGCGCCGGGGAGTTGGATCTTGGTGAAGAGCTGCCAGCGCGAGCCTTTGAGCGAGCGCACTAGATCGAGCAGCTCCGGCTCGATCTCCCGCAGGCCGCGCGCGGTGGTGAGCAGGATCGGGAACACCGCGATCGAGAACGCCATGATCGAGTTCGGGAAGATGCCGTATTTGAACCAGACGATGATCAGCGGCCCGAGCGCGACCTTCGGGATCATGTTGAGCGATACGAGGAGCGGCATGAAGAACGCTTCCAGCATCTTCGACCAGCTGAAGACGAGCGCCAGCACCACGCCGACGACGAGCGCGAGGAGGTAGCCGCCGAAGATCTCGGTGCCCGTGACGGCGATGTTGGTCCACCAGCTGTAGTTCGGCTGCAGCAGCGCATCGAGCGTCGCGGCGGGCGAGGGCATTACGTACTTGGGCACGTTGCCGAAGCGCACGAAGAGGAACCACGCGAGCAGCAGCGCGAGGTGCGCGAGCACTGCCAGCGTCCAGCGTCCGGCTTTGGAATTCATGACAGCCACCTCTCGAGATTCGCGCGCACGAAAGCGTCGTCCGCCAGATCGGCATGCTCGCGATACACGCGGTCGATCTCCTCAGCCTGGCCTGGCGAGAGCTTCTCCTTCGGGTCCAGGCACCAGGTGCCGGCGAGGAGCCCCTGGCGGCGCAGCACTTCATGGCAGCCCGGGATGCAGCCGGCGAAATGGTGCGCGACGTCGAAGAATGCGCTGTTGCAGTCGGTGACGCGCGCATCGAGCGCCAGCAGGTCCGCGTCGATCTTGCCTTCGTGAATTCTGTTGAGGAGAGCAACGGCGGTCTTAGTCCAGACGCTCCAATGGCCGAGCAGCCCGCCCTTGATGCGCACGCGAACGGTCTCCCCGCCTCGGCGCACGTCAAAAGGCACGGCGAGATCCAGCACGATGTGATCATCATTGCCGGTGTAGAGCGCGACGCGCTCCTCGGCGCCCGCGGCGACCACGCCCTTGATCACATCGAGCGTGGCATAGCGGTTGAACGGCGCGATCTTGATGGCCACCACGTTCTCGATGGCCGCAAAGCGCTGCCAGAACTGCATCGGCAGCGGAATGCCGCCGACTGCGGTCTGCAAATAGAAGCCGACGAGCGGAATCTCTGCCGCCACGGCGGCGCAATGTTCAATCAATTGGTCAATGGAGGCGCCTGTCATCGGCGCGAGCGACAGCATGCCGGCGTGGTAGCCGAGGCTCGCCGCGAGCTGCGCCTCCTTCTTCGCCTGGGCTGTCTTGCCGGACAGCCCGGCGATCAGCACCACTTTGCGCTTCGATGCTTCTTCGGCCGCGATCCGCAGAACAGGTTCGTAGAGTCCCGCCTCGCGGATCGCGAACTGCGTCGCGTGCACGCCGACGGCGAGGCCGCCGCTGCCGGCGTCGAGGTAATAGCGCGCGAGCGCGCGCTGGCGGCGCTCGTCCAGCTTGCGCCGCGCATCGAGCGCGAGGGGATGGGCGGGGATGACGGTGCCGCGGCGCAAAAGCGCGGCAATTGCCGCATCGATACCCTTGGGCAGCGGCCGGTGCATGTTAACCAGTCGGTTACTCGATGGTAGCATCGCCTCTCCGTTAACGAGGAGGCTCCATGCGCAGGTTCGTCATCGCCGCGGCCGCCGCACTGGTAGCAGCACCGGCGGCTGCACAGCAGAAGATCGATTTCATTCTCAACTGGGTGCCGGGCGGCGACCACGCGCCGTACTACTACGCGAAGAAGCTCGGCTGGTACCAGAAGGAGGGCATCGATCTCAACCTCGAGCCGGGCAAGGGCTCGGCGCTCGCAACGCAGAAGGTAGGCGCGGGCGCGAATCCGGTCGGGCTCGCCGACATGGCCGGCGTGCTGGTTGCCAAGGGCAAAGGCGCGGACTCGGTGGCGGTGTTCAACGTCTACGCCAATTCGCCGCAGGGCATGTACTGGCTGAAGAGCTCGGGCATCAAGGGCATCAAGGATTTCCCCGGCAAGAAGATCGGCAATCCGGCGGCCGACGGCGCGCGCACCATGTGGCCGGCGCTCGCCAAGGCAAACGGCATCGATCCCAAATCCGTGACCTGGGTGAACATCGACGCCAACGCCAAGCTCGCCGCGCTGAAGTCGAGGACCATCGACGTCACGACCTCGTTCTACAACATCCACCATATCTTCAAGCGCGAGCTCGGCGACGACATGGGCTTTCTCGCATGGCGCGACGTCGGCCTCAATCCGTACGGCAACTCGGTGATCGTGAACGCCGAGTACCTGAAGAAGAACAAACCGCTGGTCGCGAAGTTCACCAAGGTGACGCAGCGCGCGTTCGCCGAGTGCGTAAAGCAGCCCAAGCCCTGCGTGCAATCACTGATCGATGCCAACGGCGCGCTCAGCTTCGACAACGAGCTGGTCAACTGGCAGCTGGTCGAGGTGCTGATGAGCGACAGGACCTCGCAGACCGTGGCGCTCGGCTGGCACGACGACAAGCGCATGCAGGACGACTACAACCTGGTGAAGGACTACGTCGGCGTCGACAAGCCGTTCGACGTGAAGAGCACCTACACCAACGCCTTCCTCGACAAGTCGATCAAGATGAAGGCGGTCCGCACCGACTGAAGACGTACGACGGCATTCTCCTGGGGGCGGGGCACAACAGCCTCGTCCTCCAGGCCTACCTCGGGCGCGCCGGGCTCAAGACGGTCTGCCTCGAGCGGAGCCGCACCATCGGCGGCGGCCTGGCGACGGTCGAAGACGCGCGCTGGCCCGGCTACCGCCACAACATCCACTCGTTCTTCCACCGCGCGCTCGACCAGATGCCGTGGTACCGCGAGCTCGAGCTCGAGCGCCGCGGCGCGCGCTACGTCGAGCCCGAGCTGAATGTCGCCTTGCTGCTGAAAAGCGGCGACGCGCTGTGCTGGTGGACCGATTTCGAGCGCACCGCGGAGTCCTTCGCGCAATTCAGCGCCCGCGACGCCGCGACGCTCAAGCGCTGGCGCGACGCCTTCGTTCCCATCCTGGAAAAGATCCTGGCGCCCGAATCGCGCCGGCCGCCGCAGCCATCCGATGAGCGTCGCAAAACGCTCGAAAGGACTGCGGAAGGCCGATTAGTGCTCGAGACGAGCGCGCTCTCGCCGCTGGAATTTGTCGAGCGCGAGTTCGAGCATCCGGTGGTCAGGGCAGGCTTGCTCTTCTTCAACGGATTGCGCGAGGTCGATCTGCGCCTGCGCGGCTTCGGCCACCACATCCCGGCGCTGCTCGCGAGCCCGGCGAAGGCCCAGCTCTGTCTCGGCGGCTCGGAGCGGCTGGCCGAAGCGCTCGCCGCCGCGGTGCGCGAAAGCGGCGGCGAGATCCGGACTTCCTGCGAGCCGAAGCGCATCGTGGTCGAGCGCGGCCGGGTGGTGGGCGTGGAGACGCAGGCAGGCGAGTTTCTGCGCTCGCGTTTCGTCGCTTCGAGCCTGAACCCGCAGCAGACGTTTCTTGATTTGATGTCCCCCGCCGATCTCGACGAACGCACACGGTCAAAAGCAAAGCAGTTCGAGTACAACCTGCTCGCACCGCTGTTCGCCCTCAATCTGGCTCTTAAGGAACGC
>DASXRW010000209.1:0-1743 GCA_036506355.1 Burkholderiales bacterium | reverse complement strand
TTCGTCGAGGCCTTCGGCGACACGGAACTAAGGCAGTGGCTCGCCAAGCGCAACATCGGCGGCATCAGTCAGCCGCTCTCCGTTTATGTGCATCTGCCCTTCTGCGAGAGCATTTGCTACTACTGCGGCTGCAACAAGGTCCTCACGCGCGACCACAGCAGATCGTCGAAGTATATCAAGTACTTGGAGAAGGAATTGAGCCTGCTGTCGCCGCTGTTGGCCGGCGACACCCGCATTTGCCAGCTGCACTGGGGCGGGGGCACGCCGACCTTCCTTTCCCGCGAGGAAACGAGCGCGCTGATGGCCGCGCTCGACGCGAGCTTCAAGCGCGCAGCCGATTTCGAATGCGCCATCGAAGTCGATCCGCGCCATGCGCCGCCGGGCACGCTGGAGTTCCTCGCCGGCCTCGGCTTCAACCGCGTCTCGCTAGGCGTGCAGGACTTCGATGCCGACGTGCAGAAGGCGGTGCATCGCATTCAAGCCGTGGAGCTCGCTCGCCGAACGGTCGCAGAGGCGCGCGCGAGCGGCTTCCGCTCGGTCAACTTCGATCTCATTTACGGGCTGCCGAAGCAGACGCTCGACAGCTTCAACCGCACGCTGGATCAGGTGATCGCGCTCGATCCCGACCGCATCGCGCTCTACAGCTACGCGCATCTGCCGACCGTGTTCAAGCCGCAGCGGCGCATCATGCGCGCCGATCTGCCCTCGGCGGAGGCCAAGCTGCAGATCCTGACGCTCGCGATCGGGCGGCTGACGCGCGCCGGCTACCTTTATATCGGCATGGATCATTTCGCCAAGGCCGACGACGAGCTTGCCATCGCGCAGCGCCGGGGACGTCTGCAGCGCAACTTCCAGGGCTATTCGACTTATCCGGAAAGCGACCTCATCGGCCTCGGCGTCTCGGCCATCGGCCGCATCGGCCCGACGTACTACCAGAACCAGAAGCGCCTCGACGACTACTACGCGGTGCTCGACCAAGGCCGCTTGCCGGTGGCGCGCGGGCTCGAGCTGAGCGCCGACGATCTCGTGCGGCGCGCCGTCATCCAGGCGCTTGCGTGCCACTTCAGCGTGTCGATCGAATCGATCGAGCTCGCCTACCTCGTCGACTTTCGCTCCTACTTCGCCCGCGAGCTGAAGGACCTGCGGCGCCTGCAGGACGAGGGCCTGGTCGACGTCTCGGACGAATGGATCACGGTCACGCCGCGCGGGCGCCTTTTGGTGCGCGTGATCTGCATGGTGTTCGACCGCTACCTGCGCGAGGCGCGGGCGCGCGCCGCCTACTCGCGGGTGATCTGATGCTTGCGCTCGCGCTGTCGATGCTGCTCCTCGGGCTCGCCTCGGGCGTTCACTGCGTCGGCATGTGCGGCGGCTTCGTCGCCGCGTTCACGCGCCGCCCGGTGATTCCGATCCGGCCGGTGAGAAGCGCGCAGAGACTGCTGGCCTTCAACGCCGGCCGCATCACCAGCTACGCGATTGCGGGCGCGGTGGCCGGCATCGCCGGCGGCGAGCTCGCCTCGGTGCTGGGCGCACAGAGCGCGCTCTATGTGCTCGCCAACGTCATGCTGGTCGCGATCGGCCTGCACCTTGCCGGCGCGGCATCGCTCGTCCACCTCGAAAAGCTCGGCGCGCCGTTGTGGCGCCGGGTACAGCCGCTGGCAGCGAAGACCATGGACGGCCGCAGCGCGTACGCCATGGGGTTGCTGTGGGGATGGATCCCGTGCGGGCTGGTGTATGGCGCGCTTG
>DASXRW010000208.1:0-3029 GCA_036506355.1 Burkholderiales bacterium | reverse complement strand
AGCCACCCGCGCCACCCGGGCTCGCTGACCAATGGCGGACATCGGCATGAGCAGAGCGCTCAAGCCGGTGATGAAGCTACGCCGTCTCACCGGATCACCTCATCGGCCCGCACCAGCACCGATTGCGGGACCGTGACCCCGAGCGCCTTGGCGGTCCTGAGGTTGACGATCAGTTCGAACCGCGTCGGTTGCTCGATCGGAAGATCGGCAGGCTTCGCGCCCTTCAGGATTTTGTCGACGTAGGTCGCGGCGCGGTAATGCATCTGCCTGAAGCTCGGACCGTAGGAGAAGAGCGCTCCGAGCTCTGCGCCGTTGCGTGATTGGTGCACGACGACGAGCCGGTTCTTCTTCGCAAAGGTCGTGATCGTGCGCAGATTGGCGTCGAGCAGCGCATCGCCCAGAACAATCAGGGCATCGGGCCGCTTGCTGGAGAGCGCTTCGAGCGCCGGCTCGATCTCGGCTACACGCCGCGCTTCGAATGGATGCAGCGCTAGGCGCAGCGTCTTTGCCGCGGCTTGCGTGTCGTGGAGCTGGATCGCGCGCTCCGGGACGTCCGGGTTCCAGAGCAACGCCACGTCGTGCAGCTTGGGCAGCACCTGCCTGAGAATCTCGAGCCGCTTGGCTCCCAGTTGCGTCGAAAGGGTGGTAAGCCCGGTTATGCGCCCCCCCGGGCGGGACAGACTGTCGGCGAAACCACCGCCGACCGGGTCGCCGGCGAAGGCCATGACGATCGGCACGTCGCGGGTCTGCTTTCGCGCCACTCGCGTGACGTAGGAGCCGGCGGTCACGAGTACATCGAGCGGTAGCGCACCGAGCTCGCTCGCGAGCGCGGGAAGGCGCTCGAGCTTGCCATCCGCGTAACGCGCTTCGATTGTGAGGTTGCGCCCCTCGATGTACCCGAGCTCGCGCAGACCCTTGCGCAGCTGCTCAAGGTGTACGGCATAGGGCATCGATGGCAGCGAGGTGAGTATGCCAACGCGGTGGAGCTTGGGGGTCTGCGCAAGCACGGGCGCCGCGGCGAGCAAACCGCCGAGCGCGAGCAAGCGCCGCCTGCTGACCCCCATGGCCTCCTCCCCCTCCGGACCGAGTATGGACCCCGGCCCGGAAAACTTCACCTACCGGTCAGGGGCCCCCTTCGCCGTTGTCCCAGGCGGCGCAGGGCTCGCAGGCCGCCACCGTCTGTCCCAGCGGCTGGACAGCGACTGCGGGATCCGGCTGCGCGAGCGAGACCGCGACGGCCGCGAGGAGGATGAACGTGGGGAGGAGCAAGGCCACGAACAGCAGGTGCTCCGTGATCCCGGAGAGTGGCGGCAGGCCGAAGTCGGCTTTATTCATGGTGCCCTCCTATCCCTAATGGGCCGCTAGGCTACGGGCCGGGCTTGTTTCGGTCAGCGAACTACGGCGGCGGCGGCGTGTGACAAATTCACCTCCGGTTGACAAGCGCGTGCAAAATGTCCGCCGATGAAGGACCGCTCCGCCGAGGTACTGCCGCCGTCACTGCTGGAGGCGATCGGCAAGGTGGCGACGGTGCGTTCCTTTCCGAAGAACGCGATCATCGTCAGCGAGGGCGACGAGACCGATTCGCTCTATGTGATGCTCGCCGGCCGCGCGCGCGTCTATGTCTCCAACGCACAGGGCCGCGAGGTGCAGCTCAACCTCATCGGCACGGGCGAGTACTTCGGCGAAGTGACGCTCGATGGCGGACCGCGTTCCGCTTCGGTGATGGCGGCGGAGGATTGCCGCTGCGCGATAGTGAAGCGCGGCGAGCTGCTGACGCTGGTGGAGAAGGAGCCGCATTTCGCGCTGCACATGGTGCGCAAGCTCGCGAGCCGGGTACGCGATCTCACCGAGAACGTGCGCAGCCTCGCGCTGATGGACGTCTATGGCCGCGTCGCGCGGCTGCTTCTCGAGCTCGCCGAGGAGCGCGACGGGCGCCTGGTGGTCGAGGAGCCGCTCACGCACAAGGACATCGCCTCGCGCGTGGGCGCCTCGCGCGAGATGATCAGCCGCATCTTTTCCGATCTCACCGCCGGCGGCTACGTCGGCAAGGAGAGCGGGCGCCTGGTGATCATGCGCAAGCCGCCACCGCGCTGGTAGGAATTCGGGGACGGAGCCCGAACTCCGTAAGCTGCGCGTCGCTGGAGTTCGGGCTCCGTCCCCGAATTCCTCGCGGGTGAATTAGTCACAGCCGGATAGCGCACCAGTTACTTGGGCGCCCCGCCCACGGCGCGTAGCGTTGCCGCCATGGACCGCATCGAAGATCTGCTGCGCCGCATCCGCGATCCTCGCGAGTGCCACGAACTCCTCCTCGCGGCGCCCGTCGAGGACGGGTACGGCGTGGCGCGTCAGCTCGCCGCGGTCCTTTCTTCCTTGTCTGCCGTGCATCGCGAGCTGGGCGAAGAGCCCGGCCGCCTGGTCGCGGTCGAGGAGCTGGTGCGCCGCGTCGGCGTGCTGGAGCTGCTGCTTCTCAACCTCGCCGGCCGAAGCCGCAGTCCGTCTGAAGGGGAGTCGGCTCATGGAACTCGTGCTGAAGGCGCTGGTCATCGTCGTGCAGCTCGCGCTGGGGGGATTCGTGATGTGGGGCGGATGGCTCTGCTTTAGGGAATGGCTTCGAGCGGACGGAGCTCCTGCGGTGGCGGCTGCGCCGGTCGCCGAGGAGACGCCGCAAAGTTTCGAGCGGGTAGCTTCTCTGGTGCTGCTCGCTCTCTTGTGCACCACGATCGCTGGCCTCGCCTAAGAGGATGGCTCGTGAACACCGTCGCCGGCGCGCTGGTGATCCTCGCCCGGGCCGCGCTCGCCTTCATCCTCGC
This sequence comes from Burkholderiales bacterium, assembly GCA_036506355.1. Lineage (GTDB taxonomy): Bacteria > Pseudomonadota > Gammaproteobacteria > Burkholderiales > SG8-39 > SCGC-AG-212-J23. Next base: position 219 of record DASXRW010000208.1, on the reverse strand, counting down.
GCTGGCGCTCGTCGCCCTCGCCGTCTACGCCGCCGGCGCGCGCATCGGCGAATGGGTGGACCGGACGCCTAAAGAAAGCTAGCGGATCGATTTCAGCCGGAATGCGGCCACCGGCTGCGCGAAGCCGCGCAGCGTAAGGGGGCCGACCGGGTCGGTGTCGGCCATGTGCGCGATGGCCGTCTCGGTCTGCGCGTCGAGGATGATCTCGCCCGCGCGCGC